>JBMUHF010000349.1:0-2733 GCA_050302555.1 Arenicellales bacterium
GCAAACTTCAAAGCGAGATTGTTGCCGCCGACCTTGACGATCTGGGTCACGAATATCATGCACTGTTTGTCGGATTGGGGCGCGGCGAACTTCTGCCCTACGGATCTGTCTATCTGACAGGATTCCTGCAGGAGAAACCCCTGGCAGACCTTCGAACAGATCTTCAGGATCTTGGTTTCGAAACCACTGACAGCACGCACGAACCTGAGGATCACGTCGGCGCCCTCTGTGAGGTTATGGGCATCATGGCGGGATCTCCTAATGAATTTTCCCACGAGACGCAAAAAGCGTTTTTTTCCCAGCATATGGGACAGTGGATGACGGAATTCTTCGACGACCTAATCAAGGCCCGCGAGAGCGGGTTCTATCGGTCGGTTGGTGAATTTGGCCGCGCCTTTATTGCAATCGAAAAGCAGTATTTTGCGATGGAGGTATAGCCTTAAAGACGTTGTCGGAACCTAATCAACTCTTCCACAGCGAGGTAAAAAGTATGAGTAACAAAAAAACACCAAAGGAAAAAAACGTCTCAGGAAGGCGCGCATTCCTCAAAGGGGCGGCGGTGGCAGGCGGAGCCGCTGCATTGGCTTCTGGACAAAGAGCGGTAGCGGCAAGCGATCCTGTCGCGGGCGACGCCTCAACGGGCTCAGGCTATCAGGAGTCAGGTCATATCAGGGATTACTACAAAACTGCCCGGCTCTAGGCTGGAAGTTTGCGTCCTTAAACCCTTTTTCCGAGCAAGGCTCGGGATACTGGAGGAATGAAGATGAAACTGATCAGAACTGCGACAGAGCCGGCAGCACAGCCTAAAACTGAGGCTTCCGGCAGCGCGATTGATCGTCGTACCTTCCTGAAACGTTCAGGAATCACCCTCGGAGGCGCTGCGGCTGCAACCGCTCTGGCACCGACCATGATGCGAAAGGCTCACGCCGCCTCGATCCCCTCCGGTGGAGAGGGAACCCAGACGGTGCGAACGGTGTGTACACACTGCTCTGTGGGTTGCGGCATCAATGCTGAGGTCAACAACGGAGTCTGGGTAGGTCAGGAACCCGCTTTTGATCACCCCTTTAACCTGGGCGCCCACTGCGCTAAGGGCGCATCGGTGCGGGAGCATGGGCATGGCGAGCGTCGCCTGAAATATCCCACCAAACTGGTTGGCGGCAAATGGGTACGAATGAGCTGGGACGATGCGATCAACGAGATTGGCGACCAGATGCTTCAGATCCGAGAGCAGTCCAGCCCCGATTCTGTTTACTGGCTGGGGTCTGCCAAATTCAACAACGAGCAGTCGTACCTCTTCCGTAAGTTCTACGCCCTCTGGGGTTCGAACAACGGTGACCACCAGGCGCGAATCTGTCATTCCACCACGGTAGCCGGTGTGGCCAACACCTGGGGCTACGGTGCAATGACCAACTCGTACAACGATATACACAACAGCAAGGCGATGTTGGTAATTGGCGGTAACCCGGCTGAGGCTCACCCGGTTTCCCTCATTCACCTGATGCGCGCCAAGGAGCGGAACAACGCACCGCTCATTGTGATAGATCCGCGTTTTACCCGCACGGCTGCGCATGCTGACCTCTATCTCAAGATTCGTCCCGGTACAGATGTGGCAATTATCTGGGGCATGATGTGGCATATCTTCCAGAACGGTTGGGAGGACAAGGAGTTCATCCACCAGCGTGTTTGGGGGATGGATGACATCAAGAAAGAGGTTGCCAACTGGACACCTGATGTCACCTATGACGTTACGGGAGTCCGGGAAGAGTTGGTTTATCAGGCTGCCAAGATGATGGCCGACAACCGGCCCAGTACCTTTATCTGGTGCATGGGCGGTACCCAGCACACTATCGGTAACAACAATACCCGGGCCTACTGCAACTTCCAGTTGGCTCTCGGTAACATGGGTAAATCCGGCGGCGGTACCAACATCTTCCGTGGTCACGACAACGTGCAGGGCGCAACAGACTTTTGCATCCTGTCGCACTCGCTGCCTGGATACTACGGTCTTTCTGCAGGTTCCTGGAAGCATTGGTCACGCGTCTGGGATCTCGACTACGAGTGGGTGAAGAGCCGTTTCGACCCCGATAGTTACGAGCAGTCCAAGGGCAAGCCCGTCGCGCCGATGAATACCAAGGGCATTCCGGTTTCACGCTGGATCGACGGCGTTTTGGAGGACACGGCCAATATCGCGCAGAAAGACAACATCCGTGCGATGGTGATGTGGGGCCATGCGCCGAACAGTCAGTCACGTGGGCTTGAGCAGAAGAAGGCCTTTGAAAAGCTCGACCTGCTGGTGGTCATTGATCCTTATCCCACTGTGAGTGCGGTGATGCATGACCGGACCGACGGCGTGTATCTGTTGCCGGCGGCAACACAGTTTGAGACCTACGGGTCAGTGACTGCATCGAACCGCTCGCTACAGTGGCGTGACAAAGTGATTGAGCCGATGTTTGAGTCTCTGCCCGATCATACGATCATGCACAAACTGGCGAGCAAACTCGGCTTTGGTAACGAACTGACCAAGAACATCAAGGTCGAAAATGATGAGCCGTTAATCGAAGACATCACTCGTGAGTTCAACAAGGGTATGTGGACGATCGGTTACACCGGCCAGAGCCCGGAGCGGATGAAGAAGCAGCAGGCCAACTGGGGCACCTTCCATATCACTACGCTCAAGGCCGAGGGCGGTCCTTGCGATGGCGAGTATTACGGTCTGCCGTGGCCCTGCTGGGG
>JBMUHF010000350.1:0-1706 GCA_050302555.1 Arenicellales bacterium
GTCATTGCCCCGAATAATAATTAGGGAGTCGTCGGCAATGTCATAGCAGAAATAGTCACCTGGCTCCTTAATTTGGCACGTATGTCCGGCGAACAACCAACCCGTTCGGAACACGCGCTCTAAATCGAGTTGAAAGTAGAGTGGATCCACATAGAACGGCTGCTCTAACGACCATCCGAGACGACGAGACCTTACTAAGTCATTCGCTTCACTCATGGCCTCGATTTCCGGTGTATTGAGTCAAATAATTATAGTGTAGTGGCCTATGCCCTATAGCTACTTACACTGTTGCGCGGACTAGATATATGTAAATTCAAGAAGGCCGCTGGGGCTGGGCACCCCCCACCTTCCTGTGACCATAATGTGATTGACAGGAGTCGAGTCCTGTCAATTTGGGTCATAGTCAGTCACCTACGTATGGGTTTGGGTGCGTATGTTGTTGATAACTCTAGCCCCTGCTGTTGACCCACTAGACTCATAATCTATTGGCAGAAGGTTCGAGTCCTTCCGGACCCACTAACCTTACTACTTTACTTCAGCGCCTTGCGGACATCGTCCACTGGACTTTCTGGACCCAGAAAAATCAGTGTGGCCAGAAAGTGACCTGGATTCCAGTGCCCGGGCGGCAGCGGGCGCGATCACCCGGTATGATCCGCTAGGTTCTGAGCCGTTGCGGCAGAGGAGGTTCTTTCGCAAGCATAAAGAACATCGCACCAAAGATCGCGGTGATCGCGAGCGTGGTAAATCCTGACTCATAGCTGCCGCTGCGGTCGGCCATGTAACCGGCATAAACTGGGCCAAGGGCCATTCCCAACATTACGATCAGGGAGGACCAGCCCATTATCGACCCAAAATTTGTCGCTCCAAAATAGTCGGCCCGAATCGCCTGCATGAGTGGGCCTCGGATCCCCCAGGCGACGCCGTGCATTACAGCGAACCCGACGACCATCCAGATATTCTCAGCGTAGGCCAAAAGCAGTAGTCCGGCGGCATGAAAAAACATGCATACGCTAACAATGATACGTTTATCGATTCGGTCGCCGAGTATTCCCGCACTGATAAGGCCGACAATCTGCATCGCCGTCATCAGGGAGACAACGAGCCCCGCGATGATCAACGAATAGCCGAGCTGTCCGTTAACATGCAGCACCAGGTGCACCATTACTGCCCCGACGATCAACAGCGAGGTGCCGTGGCCAAGCGATATGAACCAGAAGGCTTTTGTCTTCATGGCCTCACCGGCGGTGAAGTCGGTTCTGCGAAAACCCGCCAATCCCCTGCGTTTCTGGCCGTCTACAGGCTGCTCGACCGGATCCCGAGGTATTCCATCGGGTGCTTCGCCGACGTGTTCGGGGCGGTGATCGATAATCCGGGTCAGGGGCCAGGCTACCAGCAGAACGATGATGCCGGATCCGACCGCAGTCGCCCTCCAGCCGTAGGCTTGCAGGGCGTACACCGTAATCGGCACCAGGATGCCACCGAAAGAAAAGCCGAACTGCGAGAAAGCCAGGGCCTTGGCCCGGTGACGCGTGAACCAGTTGACCAGCGCCACGTTGACTGATAGGAATATGGTCTCCGGGACTTGCATTTTCAAAAGCATTACTGATAGTTGGATAAGGACAAACAAGGCTTCCATCTGGTTCGTTACAGCTTTCCGAGAAAAATTTTTGGACAACTTCCGCTCCTTTCAATATGGCGTGATTATT
>JBMUHF010000351.1:0-2819 GCA_050302555.1 Arenicellales bacterium
CTAACAAAACTTGGCGTCTGATTGTAATTCAGAACCTAAAGTCTGGCCTATCTTCTAAAGCGTATCGGATCAGGCAAACCCTGATACCGAGTAAATCCTGTTTTTGAGATCGAACCCGGTGACCAATTAGAATGCAAAAAAGGATCGCCACCGAATGGTGATGAGTCTGCTTCGTTACGCATCTTCCTAATGATTTCACATAGTAGTTTCACTTCGCCATAGAATACCCGCCGATTTTCATGCAGGAATAGTATTAATGGATCGTTTCGCCCTAGCCTGGGGCCACTGGGTTACCCGTTATCGTGCCGCGACGATTTTCTTGTCGCTTTTGCTGGTGCTGGCGGTCGCCTCCGGTGGTCAGTTCCTCACTTTCACCAATGACTACCGTGTGTTTTTCGGTAGCGAGAACGCTCACTTGCAGGCCTTTGAGGAACTCCAGGATACTTTCAGCAAGAATGAGAATGCGCTTATTGTCCTCGCCCCGCGTGATGAAAAGGTTTTTACTCCCGACACACTGGCTGCGGTGGCCGACGTCACGGAACGGGCCTGGCTTACCCCTTTTTCGATACGAGTAGATTCCCTCACTAACTTTCAGCACACCACAGCTTCAGGTGATGATCTCGAAGTTGCACCCCTGGTCCAGGATGCCCAAACCCTGGCCAACGTTGACCTCTCCCGTATTAAGACCGTGGCTCTCGCAGAGCCGGCGCTTATCAGCCGGTTGATCTCGCCGGATGCTCGTATCACTGCCATCAATATCACGGTGGAACTTCCGGGAATTGATGAAGCAACTGAAAACCCGAAAGTAGCGGCTGCCGTACGTGAACTTCGGGACTATGTCGAGTCCACCTATCCTGACCTCGACGTTTATCTGACAGGCATTGTCATGATGAACCAAGCGTTTCAGGAAGCCGCCATGAGCGACACCACACAACTGATCCCGGCGGCCCTCGCGATCATCCTACTGATGGTCTTCCTGCAGTTGCGCGGATTCACCGGTACGCTCGGCAGTTTTATCGTGATCATCCTGTCCGTTATTGCTGCCATGGGAACCGCTGGATGGATGGGAATTCGCCTGACGCCGCCTTCGATGTCTGCACCCACGATTATTCTGACCCTGGCTGTGGCCGACTGCGTACACATCCTCTCGAACTGGCTGCAGAAGGTTCGCGACGGTCTGGGCAAACAGGAGGCAATGGCCGAGAGCATCCGGATCAACTTCAGCCCGGTACTGCTGACCTCGGTCACGACCGCTATCGGCTTTCTGTCACTCAACTTCAGTGATTCGCCACCCTTTCATGATCTTGGCAATATTTCTGCCGTCGGCGTTATGTTTGCCTGGCTTTTCTCGATAACCTTGCTACCAGCGTTGGTGACCCTGTTGCCCGCAAAACCCCGCCAGGGACGCAGCCTGATCACGCAGATGATGACCCGCCTTGGCGATTGGGTCATTGAACGCCGCCGGATCCTCATGCCAACCGTGAGTCTTGTGATCGTGGCCCTGGTTCTGGTAATTCCCCGGAATGAACTCAACGATGTGTTCGTCCACTACTTTGACGAAAGAATAGAGTTTCGCCCGCACACCGACTTCGTGGTCGAGAATCTGACGGGGATGTACTTTATCGATTACGCATTGGACTCAGGCGAATCCGGTGGCGTCTCTGAACCCGCCTACCTTGCCCAGGTTGAGCAGTTTTCCAACTGGCTGACTGAGCAACCTGAGGTCATCCATGTCAACAGCCTTACGGATGTTTTCAAACGCGTCAACCGCAGCATGCACGGTGATGACCCTAATTGGTATCGGCTGCCAAAACAACGAGACATGGCTGCCCAATACCTGCTGCTGTACGAGATGTCACTGCCTTACGGGTTGGACCTCAACAACCAGATTGACATCGAGAAACAACGTACCCGCTTAAGCGCCACCCTGGAAACATTATCAACCGCACAGACCCTGGCGTTCGAACAGCGCAGTTACGACTGGATGCAAGAGAACACCCCTGCGCTGTTGACTACTGCAGCCAGCCCGCCCATCATGTTCTCCCACATCGGTATGCGAAACATCGTCAGCATGCTTGGGGGCACGACCTTTGCGCTGATCGCCATCTCACTTTTGATGATCGTGGCCTTGCGCAGCTGGCGGTTTGGGCTGCTGACGCTGATTCCCAATCTCGCCCCGGCCGCGATGGCCTTCGGCCTCTGGGCGCTGATAGATGGGGAAGTGGGGCTTGGCCTCTCTGTGGTTGCGGCCATGACGCTGGGTATCGTGGTTGATGACACCATCCACTTTATGACCAAGTACTTGCGCGCCCGACGGGATCAGGGCCTGGACGCTACCGCAGCAGTTCGGTATTCCTTTGCCACGGTGGGAGTAGCGCTCTGGACTACCACGCTGGCACTCGCAGCAGGATTTCTTGTGATCTCGACCTCTGCGTTCTCGGTAAACGCTGAAATGGGTTTGCTCGTGGCGGTAGTGGTTGTGCTGGCCCTTGTGGTCGACTTCCTCCTGCTGCCAGCCCTGCTGATCCAATTTGACCGCTGGCTTTGGCGCGAGCAGAGCAGTAATACCGGACGAAACCCTCTCGCCCAGCATTCCTGACCCATCTCATGTTCCCACAGACTACTGGAGTCGCCTTATGAAGTGTACAGGTGTTTTGCTCACTGTTATTGCTTTGTTGATGCCCCACACGTTGCAAGCCGAGACGCCCGACGCCCGCGGCCTTGAGATTGCCGCCCAGGCAGACAAGCGGGACAGCGGCTGGCAATTTCAAAGTTCGGATATGGAAATGATTCTGCGAAACCGCGCGGGCAAGGAAAGT
>JBMUHF010000352.1:0-2348 GCA_050302555.1 Arenicellales bacterium
TGTAAGCAAGCGAATGAATATCGGCGAGGCCAAGGCACGCCGCGCCAAGAAAGAGATGATTGAGGCAAACCTGCGCCTAGTTATCTCGATTGCCAAAAAGTACACCAACCGCGGGTTGCAGTTTCTGGACTTGATTCAGGAAGGCAACATCGGCCTAATGAAAGCGGTCGATAAGTTTGAATACCGGCGGGGTTACAAGTTTTCAACCTACGCAACCTGGTGGATCCGCCAGGCCATTACCCGGTCGATTGCTGATCAGGCACGTACCATCCGTATCCCGGTGCACATGATTGAGACCATCAACAAACTGAACCGCGTATCACGTCAGATTCTGCAGGAAAAAGGCCGCGAAGCGCTCCCTGAGGAACTCGCCGAACGCATGGACATGCCGGAAAATAAGATTCTCAAGGTATTGAAAATTGCCAAGGAGCCGATCTCCATGGAAACGCCCATTGGCGATGATGAAGACTCCCATCTTGGAGACTTTATTGAGGATAAGAACATTCTGGCTCCGGAAGACGCGGCCCTCACCTCGGGTCTTACCGGCGCTACCGAATCCATTCTCGACAGCCTTACTGAGCGCGAGTCCAAGGTCATTCGGATGCGCTTTGGAATCGGCCTTAACACTGATCATACCCTTGAAGAAGTTGGTAAGCAGTTTGATGTGACGCGGGAGCGGATTCGCCAGATCGAAGCCAAGGCCCTGCGCAAAATGCGGCATCCCACGCGCTCGGAAAAGCTGCGAAGCTACCTCGACTGATTCACCCCAGTTGACAACAAAAACCCCGGGCAAAGTTCCGGGGTTTTTCGTTGGCGCCGATGTTGCTTGTTTGGCGTTGAGTCTGGAAGTCCTATCGCAAATAAGGTCTCTTGGCTGGGCGAATCCACAGCGTTAAGAGGAACCCCACCACTGCCACTGATGCAGCAAAGCCTGACAAGCGGTAAATTGCCCGCCAACCGCGATTGGCTTCTTTCATAACTGCGAAATCAGTCACATAGATAGTCTCGCACGCGCCGTTTCCAGTATCTGTCCGTGAAATACTGGTACCGCGATCAAACCCGGTTGCGTCATTCTGATAACTCGCCAGGACACCCTTGATCCTCACTTCATCGCCGGGCGCTGCGCGCATAATTCGGCGGTGCAAATCCATATCGTCGGTCAAGAGATGATTATTCGACAATTGATCGTTTCTGAACGCATCGCTTGTCTTTCGATCAGGTGTCTCAAAAAAACACGTCCACGGTCCACTGTCGTAACGTAATTTACGGAACACCCCCGACTTAACGTTTTGACCCCAAACCACACACAGGTCCTTGACGTTCAGGAAATCTTTCCATTGCCGATGGTGATAGATGTCTCCCAATGATCCACTCTCATAATCTGTCACCACCACTCCGCTTAATTCATAGTCAAAAAGTGGCGTTACCCTGTACGTCTGGTCATTCACTTTTGTCTCAAAGGGCAAGCTTTGTGTCCGAGTTTGTCGTGGTTCAGATAGCACGGCCTGACTAAAGAGTCCCGGTGTAGGAAATTTGTCTTTCTGAAGGAACGAGATTGCCAATAAGGTGAGCGCTCCTAAGAGCATCGCCTTGAAGATACGCTCTAACTGATCAAACAACATAGGGTAAACAGGCTGGCGGCGTTTAAGGAAGTGCGACTTTGTATTCCTGGATGGTGTTTCCGCCATCGACTACTATCATTTGCCCAGTCACGTAGCTCGCCTCTTCACTCGCAAGAAACACCACGACGTGACCCACTTCCTCTGGAGTGCCCGATCGCCCCACCGGGGTAAATTTACCAGCCGTCACCTCGCCCTCTCCACTTGATCCGGTGTGAATCCAGCCGGGACCCACACAATTAACCGTAATACTCTTTGATCCCGCCTCGATCGCTAACGAACGCGCCATTCCGAGCAGCCCGGCTTTAGCAGTACCATAGACTGTACTGCCCGAGATACCGACCAGGGTACCCGTAACCGAGGAAATATGGACAATACGGCCGTATTCCCGCGCCATCATGGCCGGCAGCACCGCACGGGTCATCATAAATGCGCTAGTCAGACTCATGTCGATGCTATAGCGCCACTTTTCATCCGTCACTTCATGCAGCGGCGCGCTGGGCTCATCCCGGCCTGTCTGCACCATGCCTGCGTTGTTGACCAAAATCTCAATGGGGCCCAATGCCTCTTCAACCTGTGCACACAATCCCGCAGCATGGTGCAGACAGGCCGGGATGAGCCCAGCGCGCCGCTGCATGAAGTGACGGATGAAAAGTGGCGCTATAGCATCGACATGAGTCTGACTAGCGCATTTATGATGACCCGTGCGGTGCTGCCGTCCATGATGGC
>JBMUHF010000353.1:0-21969 GCA_050302555.1 Arenicellales bacterium
CCGTGTCCCGAAGTATCCGGTCGCGAGCAGGAAAAACCCGAGACCTGTCCACAGCACTGCGGCTCGCCCACGCCAGCCCAGCAATAACCGGCCCAGCACCAGAACAGCGAGGCTAATCCACGCCAGCAACGCGAGGATCGTGTGATGCTTGAACAGCAGCGCCTGGCCGAACATTTTCCCCGAAGACAGGGCGCCGCTCAGCAGGGTCAGCGTCAGCAACCCGAATCCCAGATAAACCATCTGGAACAGCACATTTTCCATGGTCTGAATTGGTGGGAAGGACTTAAAAAACCCACCGGCACGTTTTCGTTTGAGATCTCGGTCGTGAAAATGGAGTAGCAATGCCTGAGCCAACGAGAGGCTCAGCAGCGCGTAGGCAAGGCCGGCACCGAAGAGATGAAAGAGGCTGGTGGCGCTGTGTAGTTTTGCGGCGTAGGTCGGGCCCGGCAGCAGCCATCCGAAGGCAACGCCGGTAAATGCGGACGGAAATATCAATACTCCAAGGCCCTGGATCGGCTGGAAAAGTCGAGCAGCCAAAAAGAGAGCCGCAATAATCAGCGCAATCAGTGAAAATGTGCTCCCGAGGGCGAGATTTGGATACCCATCTTGAAAAAAGGCTGGAATCAAAACCAGGCCGTGGGCCATCACAGCGAGGTAGCCAAGCAGGCCATCAAATGTCCCGACCCGGTCTCGGGGTCCGTCAGCGGAAAGCGTTCGCAGCAAGACGATCCAAGCGCCCGCATAAAGAAGCATTGCCGTAAGACTAAAGATACTGGTCATGATCAGGCGGAGTTGCAGGTGGCTGATCGGGCGCGCTTAACCTAAGAGTTAGGCCAAAGTGTAAAATCACGCGTCCATTCATCCGACTAAACATAGATTTTAGCCTAAACCACATGGCCATTGAGGGGTAAACCTCTCGGGCGACGACACAACCCAGCAATGAGATCTAGTAAATGTTTTCCCAGTTAGGTGATCGGCTAACAGCGACTTTCAAAGGCCTGACCGGACGAGGCCGGCTAACCGAAGATAACATTGGCGAAGCGTTACGCGAAGTTCGTATCGCGTTGTTGGAGGCGGACGTGGCTTTACCGGTGGTCCGCAGTTTCCTGGAGCGTGTTCGGGAGAAGGCTGTGGGCGAGGCAGTCTTGGAGAGCCTCAGCCCCGGCCAGGCCGTAATCAAGGTCGTCCATGATGAGCTCGTTGCGCTGATGGGGGCTCAGAACGAAGAGTTAAACCTGGCCACCAGTCCGCCGGCAGTCATCCTGCTTGCCGGGCTTCAGGGCGCCGGTAAGACGACGACCGCGGCAAAGCTTGCCCGCTTTCTTCGAGAGCGTGAGAAGAAGCAGGTTCTATTGTGCAGCGTAGACGTTTACCGACCCGCGGCAATTGAGCAACTTGCACAACTAGCAGAACAAACCGGGGTGGGCTTCCTATCCGAAGGGGCAGAACCGGTGGCGATCGCGAAGCATGCACTTTCGCAGGCGCGGGTGCGTTCAGACGATGTCGTCATTATCGATACCGCGGGCCGGCTCCATGTTGATGATGACATGATGACCGAGCTCAAAGCGCTGCATGCGACAGTCGACCCAGTGGAGACACTTTTCGTGGTGGACAGCATGACCGGCCAAGACGCCGTTACTAGTGCGGGTGCGTTCAATGATGCCCTAGGACTGACTGGCGTGATCCTGACAAAAACAGATGGTGATGCCCGGGGCGGTGCGGCGCTTTCGGTAAGGGAGGTGACGGGCAAGCCTATCAAGTTCCTCGGTATCGGAGAAGATTCATCTGCGCTTGAGCCATTTCATCCAGATCGTGTTGCATCCCGGATTCTCGGGATGGGTGATGTGGTGGGGCTCGTCGAAGAGGTCCAGCGCAGTGTCGATCAGGAAAAAGCCCAGAAAATTTCGCAAAAGCTTAAAAAGGGTAAAGGCTTTGATCTCGAGGATTTTCGTGACCAGTTGTTCGAGGTTGAAAAAATGGGAGGCCTCGGCAGTTTGATGGATAAGATTCCGGGCATGTCTGGAGTGCCTCAAGCTGCTCGCGCTCAAATGGGGGGCGGTGAGACCGGTCGGTTGATCGCAATGATTAACTCCATGACGCCTGGTGAGCGCGCGTTCCCAGCTGTCATCAAGGGTTCGCGGAAACGGCGCATTGCAGCGGGCTCAGGAACTCAGGTTCAGGAGGTTAATCGGCTTCTAAAGCAGTTCACACAGATGCAGAAAATGATGAAAAAGATGAAGGGCAAAGGGGGGATGGCGAAGTTGATGGGGCAACTTAAAGGAGGAGGTTTTCCTGGAGGCGGCCCATCGATGATGCAATAAGGCTGTGGTTGCGCCTGTGAAAGGGATTTTCTATGTTAAAATTGAATGGTTTGGCGAATTATTAGAGGATTGTACAAATGGTGACCATTCGGCTTGCCCGCGGCGGCTCAAAAAAGCGGCCCTTTTATTCAATTGTCGTCTCTGACCGGCGTCGGCAACCCCGCGGCAGGTTTATTGAGCGTATTGGGTTTTTTAATCCAATGGCTGCCAAGGGTGAAGAGTCTCTGCGGCTGGATCATGAGCGCGCGCAGTATTGGATCAGTAAGGGGGCTCGGCCCTCTGAGCGGGTAGCATCTTTTCTGAACCCGTGAAACCATAAGGACATCCCGGTCCGATCAAGGGCAGGCGGCATCTGAATTTCACACCCGGGTTCGACGTGATGCCAGGCCGTCATGTCTGATCAAGACGGAAAGCCTCTGCTCCTCGGCCAAATTAATGGCGTGTTCGGGCTCAATGGATGGGTCAAAGTCTTTGATTACTCGCGGGACCGGGGCGGTATTCTCGACTATCCGCGATGGCTTTTAGACCAGGAGGGTGGCTGGAAAGAAGTAGCAGTACTGACGGGACAGCGGCACGGTAAAGGCGTAATCGCGCATCTTGAAAATTGTACTGGTCGAGATGAGGCGATGGCACTGGTGGGGATGAAGATCGCAGTCTGGTCGACATGGTTGCCACCTGCCTCAGAAGGTGAGTTTTACTGGTACCAGTTGAGAGGACTCACAGTGATTAATCTTGAAGGTGAAGTGCTGGGGAAAGTTGACCACCTTATGGAGACAGGCGCTAACGACGTATTGGTGGTGAAGTCCGACAGGGATCGGCTGATCCCTTATGTGCCAAACACGGTACATGAGGTAGATCTTGAACATCGCCGGATTCTGGTTGACTGGGATACGCAGTTTTGAAAAAGTCTAGGTTATGAGTCATGCGCATAGACGTTGTCAGCATTTTTCCAATGCTGGTGAGAACGGTTGGAGATTTTGGCGTAGCAAGGATTGCGCTGGAGCGCTCGATTCTGGAGCTAAACTTCTGGGATCCGCGTGATTATTGTGAGGATAGCTACCGGCGTGTAGACGACCGGCCCTACGGCGGCGGTCCCGGAATGGTCATGCAGGCGCCCCCGCTTGCGGCGGCGATCCGCGATGCGAGATTGGCCGGTCAGGGCAGGGTCATTGGCCTGAGCCCCCAGGGAAGACCCCTGGACCAAGGGACGGTTGAAAGGTTGGCGACCGAACCCGCGCTGGTGCTGCTGGCCGGTAGGTACGAGGGGATCGACCAGAGACTCCTCGACGCCGAGGTAGACGAGGAGTTGTCCATTGGAGACTACGTGGTAGCAGGAGGGGAGTTGCCTGCGATGGTTTTGATAGAAGCGTTGGTGAGATTCCTGCCTGGCGTCCTGGGTAACGAGGAGTCGGCTAAAACGGATTCTTTCAGTGTGGGATTGCTGGATTGGCCGCATTACACGCGGCCCGAGAAATTTGAAGGGAGAACGGTGCCTCAAACGCTGCTTGGTGGAAATCACAATGAGATCCGCCGTTGGCGGCTAAGACAGGCCTTAGGACAGACCTGGCTGCGGCGACCTGACTTGCTGGAAAAGAGACAGTTGAGTGAAGAAGAAAGTCTTCTTCTGGATGAATTTAAGGAACAATTGAAAGGACAGGAGAGTTCGTGATGACTAACATTATCGAGCAGCTCGATAGCGAGCAGATTAAAAGTGATATCCCCGATTTTGCGCCTGGGGACACGATTCGCGTGCAGGTCAAAGTAAAGGAGGGTTCCCGGGAGCGGCTTCAGGCTTTTGAGGGCGTTGTCATCGCACGAAAAAATCGCGGCCTAAATTCATCGTTCACGGTCAGAAAGATCTCTTACGGTGAAGGTGTAGAGCGCGTCTTCCAAACCCACAGCCCGCTTGTTGCCGGGATTGAAGTCCGTCGGCGAGGCGCTGTGCGGCGGGCGAAGCTCTACTACCTGCGCGGACGCACAGGGAAATCAGCCCGAATTCGAGAGAAAATTTCCTGATTCGCGCCCGACTGACTTAAGCCGATGTCTGTGTAACCGGACGCAAATAACGCACCGACTCGGGACTCATTCCCGCAACATACAGCAACAGCCTTTGTGCGATCCACATGACCGCTTCGCCCCGGGGCAGGCCAAATGAACCCGCAAGGGTGCACGGGCGATACTGGAATTGGGTGTTGGCGACCTCATGGATCCTGCTGCTCATAGGGGTTACCGCGTCTCGGCCGATTGTTGCTGAGCAACTGCCCGACGCCCCGTCGGCGGCCGCTCAATCTTATCCCGCAACTGTTGGTCAGGCATTCTCGCCCGCCCTTGATCTTGACTTTGAGACTCTCGGGACAAGTGAAGGATCCTTGTCGTCCGCGAGCAAAGCGAGGAGCGGTCAAGAACGCACATCTGCGGTAAGCTTTCGGCTGGAGCTCACAGACGAAATCCTTGCCGACCTGAGGGATAGACGGCTTGATGAGCTCGGACTCTATCTGCTTGACGACCTGCCACTGAGTTCCGCGGTTCCGGCAACCGAACGGCAACGCCAGCGATGGTATTTGCTCGAGCGCCGGAACCAGACAGACCAGCTCGAGGATGAGCTTCAGGGTGTGCTGGCGGTTGCAAAAGATGATCTTCGCCTTGAAATCGGCTTGCGGCTTGGGGATCTTTTGCTTCGAACAGGTCATCCGGCAAGAGCCCGTGCCGTATTCCAACAACTCCTTGTAGAAGAGGTTTCCCGCGATGGCGCCGCTCAGCAGCTTCGGCAGCGGATCGTGTTGAGTTACTTCGATGAAGGTCGGTTCTCTGATGCCGCAACTTTCGCCAAACATCTGACAGCGGAGTTTGCACCAGACCAACCTTCCTGGCGGCTGCTGCGTGCACTTATTGCGCTGTCCCTAGATTCGCCGGAGGAAGCGGTTACGTTACTCCGTGATGAGACATCAATTGAAGCCGAACTCTGGCGAATTTTCGCCCGCTGGCAGAACAGATCGATGTCCGCGACGGCAACGCTGGTTGAAATCGGTCAGCTAAAGATTCCAGCCGACGGCCACGCGTTACTGGCGCTGCGCTCAGCCGTAATAGCGCAGGTGGCAAAGCTGCCAGAGCATGCCCGCACCCGCGCAATGGCTCTGGAGTCGCTAGCGCAAAGCGAGATCAAACTGCCAGCCCTACTACGCATCGATGCGAAGACAGAACTCCTAACGACGTATGCCGAGATTGCTCGGTTGGTACTCGCACGCGAAGGGATTTCTCTGGTTGCGCTCGACGTTGTCCGGGCCTACCAGCAGAGTTATGGTCCCGACGATGCCCTGGGGCAGCGCGCACTCGCTCTGGCTTTGCTTTTTCAAGAAAAGGCTATGGGGATCCCCATCTCGTCCGATAGTTGGTTAATCAGACACCTGATCGAAGCGGGTGTACCCGGACTGATACCAGTTTTCTTCGGCGATAGCGGTATCGCGGCCAATATGGAAGAGGTCAGCGCGGAGTCACTGATGCTGCTGGTAGATGAAGCTTTGGGTCGCGAGGATCTACCCTCTGCGGCACAGCTTCAGGCGCGTATTGAGACGCCGGCTCCAGGGGTCGATCTCGGTGATTGGACGGTGCGCACCGCAAGGATTCATGTTCTGGGTGGTAACGCTGCGTTGGGGGCGAGCCAACTAGGTCACTGGCTCTCTGGCCTTGACGAGATGTCGCCAGCAGGCCTAGACCGGGTGATGCAGATTCTTTTCGACCTGCAGTTCATTGGAGAACATCGATTAGCGTTGGGTTTGTTTGAAGGGATTGCCCCTTTGGTTCGGACCGCGAATCATCGGCGGGAATTGTTTTACTGGTCAGCACAGTCGTGGGTTGGATTAGAAGAGTACGCCCGAGGCGCTGCATTTTTTCTCGAATCAGCACGGCTTTCAGGGGATCAGCATCCATTCTGGCAGAAAAGCGCGCTTTACCAGGCAGCAAAAGCACTGGAATCTGCAGCGCTGTATGAAGATGCTGCAACGGTATATAAAGGATTGCTGGGGGGTTCATCAGAGCCCAAGATGCAGGCGAAGCTTCGCTACCGTCTTGCTCAGATTGAACGAAGGCGCACAGAAGGAAGTTCACAGTGATGGGCGCAAAGGTGACTGGCTCGGAAATCGCGGAACAGTTTCTGGATTCCCTCTGGTTGGAGTCCGGACTCAGCGGTAATACCTTGAGCGCTTATCGCAGTGATCTGACGGGATTCGAGACTTGGCTCTACAAGAAGGGCCTGGATCTGAAGAATGCCAGCCGGGCCGAGCTGTTGGGTTATCTCGCCGCTAATGTTCGGCAGGGGCTCAGCCCCCGATCATCTGCACGCAGGCTTTCCACATTGCGGCGGTTTTACCGTTATCTGGTACGCGAAGGAATGATTCAGAATGATCCCACAGCAGATATCCGCTCACCAAGTCTCGGTCGGCCGCTGCCGAAAGCCATCACCGAAGCGAGCATAGAGAAGTTACTGGCGGCCCCAGGGAATACCACGCTGGGACTTCGGGACCGCGCGATGCTGGAGACAATGTATGCCAGCGGCCTCAGGGTATCAGAACTGGTGACCTTGGCATTGAACGAGCTTGACCTTACGACCGGCTTGGTACGTGTGACCGGCAAAGGAGGAAGAGAGCGAATCGTGCCGTTGGGGGACGAAGCGACCAGTCAGTTACGGGACTATCTCGACCGGGCCCGGCCTGAACTTTCAGGCGAACAAAAAAACGGGGCGGTATTCATCACCCGTCGCGGCACCCCCATGACTCGACAGGCGTTCTGGCAGTTGATTAAGCGGTACACAGCGCTAGCGGGGATCGATACAACACTTTCCCCTCATTCGCTACGACATGCCTTCGCGACCCATCTGCTAAATCATGGCGCCGACTTGCGCAGCGTTCAGATGCTCCTTGGCCATGCCGATCTTTCGACCACACAGATTTATACCCACGTGGCCCGCGCCAGGCTTCAGTCATTGCATAGCAGTCACCATCCGCGGGGCTAGTCAGGACTCTGAGGTTAATACAGGGCCTGCGCCAGTTCACGCCGATACTGGCGAACCCGCTCGTCCTGAGCGCCGAGACTCTCAAAAATCTGAACCAGAGTAGACCGCGCCTGTTGGGCTAACTCGCTCCCACGCCCTTGGCGGATAATTTGTAGGAATTGGATCATGGCCTCCTCTATTTGATCGGGATGTTGCATCATGTGGTGGGCGAGAGCGATTCGCGCCTGAAGATCGTCAGGTGATTTCTCCACTACCTCCCTCAGGCTCTTAACATCCAGCGTGGAATCAACATTAAGTGCCAATTCGACTCTCGCACGAAGTTGTTTAACTTCCGGTTCCTGAAGCGAAGCCAGCGGAATATTCCGCAAGGTTTCGGCCGCTGTTGTAGCTTCACCCGCCGCAAGCTGATGTGTGGCTAGGGCTAGTCGAAGCTTGAGATAGTCCGGGTCGGTCAAAAGTGTGTCGGACAGCAGTGAGATCGCACCTAGAAGATCGTCATTGTCAGCCAGCGATGCCGCGCTGGCGATCTGGTTATCGGCAGGCCGGCAGATGTGACGGTCGATCACTTCCCGTACACCGCTTTCAGGCAGTGCGCCCATGAACTCATCTACCTCGACGCCATCGCGAAAGACCTTCACCGTCGGGAGGCTGCGAACACCATAGGTGGTCGCCAACTCCCGTTCACTCTCGGTATCGACTTTAGCGACCTGAAACTTGCCATCATATTCACGGGCAAGTTTATCGAGAATAGGCATGAGCATCTTGCAGGGTCCGCACCAGTCGGCCCAGAAATCGACCAGGACGGGAGAGGTTTTGGAGGCTTCGATGACTTCGTTTGCAAAGGTGTCCGCTGTCACAGTGTTGACGAAAGGGTTGTCGCTCATTTTGGTTATCCAAAAACAGTATTGAGTTTCAAGTAGTAGTCGTTCCAGGTATCGCCCGCACGCTAAGCCTGTACGAGAGCAAAGGTTGCAATAGACTACGCAGGTCCGTAATTTTATCGAACACACGAGTTTGTCTGCAAAAAGCTCTTCTACTGGAAATCCTGCCAGCCTTTTATTTACCGGCGCACCTGCATTATTCGTGGTGCTGTGGGCCACCGGCTTTATTGGGGCGAAGATGGGGCTTCCCTATGCGGAGCCCGCCACGTTTCTGGCTATACGGTTTTTTGTGGTCATGGTAATTCTCGGCCTTGTCGTGTGGATAAGCAGAGCAGCGTGGCCGGAGAGTTGGCGGATGGTAGGGCACATAATGACAGTCGGATTGCTGGTGCATGGCGTGTATCTTGGCGGAATTTATGTCGGAATAAGTCACGGTGTTACCGCTGGGGACAGCGCTCTGATTGTCGGGATGCAGCCCATTCTTACGGCAATATTAATCGGCCCGATACTGGCGGAGTCTGTGCGTGCACGGCAGTGGGTGGGGTTCGTGTTGGGTACGTTAGGAGTCGCATTAGTGTCTTCACGATATTTTTCAGAGTCGGGTAGCTCGGTGACTGGCGTCCTGTTCTGCGTGATCGGGGTTCTCGGCATGAGCATTGGGACGCTATATCAGAAACGTTTCTGCGCTTCGATGGATCTTCTTAGCGGCTCGTTCCTCCAGTTTGTATCAGCTGCGATTATGATGATTGTGTTGGCAGAAATTTTTGAGTCTCGACAAGTCGACTGGACGGGTGAGTTCGTTTTCGCCCTGGGTTGGCTGGTGATAGTGCTGTCGTTGGGCGCAATGACAGTATTGTGGTTGCTGGTGCGCGCCAAAGCTGCAACTCAAGTAGCCAGCCTCTTTTTTCTGGTGCCGCCGGTTACAGCACTGATTGCCTGGCCGCTGTTCGGAGAGTCCTTGACGCTTAAGTCAGTGGCCGGGATGGCGCTGGTGGTTCTGGGTATTCTTCTGGTCAAACGAAAGCAGGATGATGAAGGGGAGGTCGTAGCAAGATGAGATTAAATCTCCGGCGGCCTTGGGGTGCGGTAATTGCTTTGATGTTTATGGTAAGCGCGACCCAAACGGCATACTCCGCTGTCGGATTGACCGATCTAGAAGGGAAGCGAGTCCATTTTTCCGACTATGTCCCTGCAGACAAGTGGCTTGTGGTGATGATCTGGTCTTGGAGTTGCCCCATATGTGCACAGGAAATGGCCGGTCAGGCACAGCTCCACGACCGACATCAGGGCGGCCGTTTGACTGTTCTTGGAATTTCAATAGATGGTGCCGAAGGCATTATGGAGGCCTGGGCTTTTGCAGAAGAGCACGGCGCGCGCTTTCCTAATCTAATCGGCGAAGGGCCGGTCGTAGCACAGTTCTTTCACGAACAGACGGGTCAATCCCTTCAAGGGACGCCAACGTTGCTTGTCTATGCACCGGGCGGTCGCCTTAAAGCGGTTCAGGCCGGCGCGGTTCCGCCTGAGGGGATTGAGGCCTTTATTGCTGGCCAGGACGGCGCGGGTGAGTAAGCTCGGGTCTTACGAATTGGGATTGCTAATGCTGCGACGGGTTGGTAATGGCGAGTGACTATCGCAAGGGGTTCTGGCTCACGCTAGGCGGTGTGCTGGCGTTTACACCAGATGCGCTATTAATCCGCCTGACAGCGGTTGATCCATTTACGCTGGCTTCTGGTCGGGGATTGCTCGCTGGAATGGTTATTCTGATCGCGTACACGCTTTTTATCTCCGGCGGTTTCGCGAAGGCTCTTAAGCCACTTGGTTGGTGGGGCCTTTTTTTTGCAGGCCTTCAGACCTGCGCCTCACTGACGTTTTATGCGTCCTTTTCCTACACGAGCGTTGCAAATGTGTTGGTGATCTTTGCCTGTACGCCGTTGATCGCAGCGCTATTCTCCTGGGTACTCTTTGGAGAAACGGTGACCCGGTCAACGAAGATCGCGATTGCCTGCGTTGCCGGAGGATTGCTTGTTTTGGCCAGTGGCGGGTCAAAGGGGGCACAGTGGATTGGGGATGCGCTGGCATTGGCGAACGCCATCATCCTCGGCCTAAGTTTCGCTATCGTGCGGGGTCGTCGGCAATTCAACATGATTCCGGCGGTGGTAGTGGGGCTTCTTGCAGCTGGTGTGATAGGCACATTCTTCGCGGATTTCCCGCCAATGCAGCCGATACAGTGGGGTGCGCTAGTGCTTGGAGGTGCAGTACTGCTCCCGCTGGCAATTACCCTGATCACCATCGGGCCAAGGTATCTGCCCGCACCGGAGGCGGCGATGCTGGGGTTGCTAGAGTCGGTTCTCGGGCCATTTTGGGTCTGGCTGGTAATTGGGGAAAATCCTGGCATCCGCTCAATTGTTGGGGGTGCGATTGTGATTCTGGTTCTCTTGGTTCATGCCATGAGTCGGTTTCGGCAGGAAGGTGCCAGTAGGAATCCTGGGATTCGATAAAAGACCCAACGGCCGTGTGACTGACGAAGGAAAGTTGACCATTCGGTCAATTGGGGTTCAAAATGGCGTCGTTATGGAGACCTTGCAGGATCAGCCGCCCTTGGAGCCGCGCGAGACACGTGCAACGGGCAGGGTCGGAGGCATCGGAGAGCGCCAACGAGAGAGGATCATTCGTGCGGCGACAGGGGTCTTTTCGCGCAAAGGTTACGACGGTGCGCGGGTAGAGGAGATCGCGCGTGAGGCGGGCCTTCCCAAGGGCAACGTCCTTTATTATTTCAAGACAAAGAAAGACCTTTATCGTATTGTGATCGAGCAGGTGCTTGACCTGTGGCTCGAGGCCTTGGGCGACATCGCCGTTGATGGCAATCCTGAGGATGCCATCCGTCAGTACGTTAGCCGTAAGCTATCACTTTCGAGGCACTACCCCGAAGCCTCCCGGCTGTTCGCGATGGAGATCATCAGCGGAGCACCTCTCATTGGCGCGCATCTGAGCGGACAGCTCCGTAACTGGGTGAAAGAAAAGGGCAATGTATTCAGGAGATGGCAGCAAGAGGGTCAAATGGCAAAGATTGACCCCGCCCATGCTTTTTTCATGATCTGGGCAGTTACGCAGACTTATGCGGATTTCGAAACCCAGATTCAGGCGGTGACGGCTGTTGAGGACTACGATACAGAAATCTATGAGACTGCAACGACTGAGGTAGTAGAGGCACTGGTCCGCGGTCTGGGTCTTAAAAACGATGTCAGTGAGACCGATGATTCCTCATGAAGGTATGGTCCCCACATGAAGTGCTGCAAGGTTCTTTAGCCTGGACCATTCTCCCCTGCAAAATTGCCCAAGGCCTGCATAACTTGATGAAGACATAAACCGAAGGAGTGAAAGATGAGTAAACTGAAATCCGGGTTAATTCAAATGAGCCTTAAAGGATCTACTGAGGACTCACCTGAACAGATCCGTGATGCGATGTTGGAGGCACATCTGCCGTTGATCGATAAGGCGGGCGCTGCCGGCGTACAGATTCTGTGTTTTCAGGAGGTCTTCACTCAGCCCTATTTCTGTCCGAGTCAGGATGCGAGATGGTATGCCGCAGCAGAAGCGATCCCTGATGGCTACACGGTATCTTTGATGCGTGAATATGCCAAGAAGCACAATATGGTCATTATTGTTCCGATTTATGAAGAAGCGATGACCGGCGTTTACTACAACACCGCCGCAGTTATCGACGCGGACGGGAGTTATCTCGGCAAGTACCGAAAAACCCACCTGCCACACGTCGCAGGCTTTTGGGAAAAGTTCTTCTTCAAGCCGGGCGCCTCTGACTGGCCGATATTTGATACGGCCTACGGCCGGATCGGGGTCTATATCTGCTACGACCGCCACTTCCCTGAAGGCTGGCGAGCGTTAGCACTCAAGGGGGCTGAGATCATCTATAACCCCTCGGCCACTGTTGCAGGGGTGTCACAGTATCTTTGGGAACTCGAGCAGCCGGCCTCAGCCGCGGCCAACGGTGTATTTATTGCAGCCATCAATCGGGTCGGCACTGAAGCTCCATGGAATATCGGCGAATTCTACGGCTCAAGTTATTTCGTTAACCCAAGAGGGCAGATCGAGGCACAGGCCAGTTCTGATCAGGATGAACTCCTGATTCATGAGGTGGATATGGACATGGTCCGGCAGGTGAGAGATACCTGGCAGTTTTTCCGTGATCGGCGTCCGGAGACTTACGGACCTTTGACCGATCTGAATTAGTGGGTCATGCAAAGTATCAATCAAAAGAAACTAGACAGAGGGGGTGTGAGCATGGGTGATGAGGCGCTGATGATTAACGGGGGACGCCTTTGGGATTCGCTGATGGAGATGGCGAGAATAGGACCGACTGAGAAAGGGGGTTCCTGCCGACTGGCGTTGACTGATTTGGACCGTGAGGCCCGGGATCTTTTTGTTCAATGGTGTCGCGAGGCGGGATGTTCAATCTCTGTGGATCAGATGGGAAACATCTTTGCGCAGCGCGCCGGGACTGACCCTGACTTGCCTCCGGTTGTTGCGGGAAGTCATCTCGATACCCAGCCGACCGGAGGGCGATTTGATGGCGTCTATGGCGTGTTGACTGGGCTTGAGGTGATCCGGAGTCTGAACGATCACGGGATTCAGACCCGATACCCCGTCGAGGCGGCATGTTGGACTAATGAGGAAGGCAGCCGCTTCGCGCCGGCTATGGTGGCATCCGGTGTATTTGCCGGCATCTATGATCTTGAATACGGTTTATCTCGCGCCGATGCGGAAGGCCGGACGATGGGTCAGGAGCTTGAGCGGATCGGTTATGCCGGTGATCAGCCGATGGGGCGCCCCTTGCATGCCTATTTCGAGGCGCACATTGAGCAGGGACCGATACTCGTCGAGGAAGGGATAGAGATTGGGGTGGTCACTGACGCTCAGGGCCAGCGATGGTATGAATTGGAATTGACGGGCACAGAATCCCACGCAGGACCAACTCCGATGGATCGACGCCACGACGCGCTGCTTGGAGCCGCGAGGGTTATCAGTTTGGTTAATGAAACCGGTCTCGCAAACGCCCCCCTGGCCTGTGCCACGGTGGGCATGGTGAATGTGCATCCCAACTCCCGGAATGTGATCCCTGGCCGTGTATTCCTGACGATCGATATCCGGCATCCTGACGACCAGATTCTCTCGCAGATGGATCAGACCATCAGGGAAGGGGTCCAGCGTATTGCGGATCAGGGTGGACTGTCTTTTGAACTGGAGCAGATCTTCTATTATGCGCCGGTACCTTTCGATGCGAGTTGCGTAGAGGCAGTCGATGGGGCCGCACAATCTTGTGGTTACAGCGCGCGGAAGATTGTCACCGGTGCGGGGCATGACGCTTGTTTCATTGCGCATGCAGCCCCGACTTCGATGGTATTTATTCCTTGTATCGACGGAATCAGCCATAACGAGGTTGAAGATATCGAGCCGGAATGGTCGACAGCAGGGGCTAATGTCATGTTTCACGCTATGTTGGCCAAGGCCGAGCGTAGTGCCAGCTAGAATCACCAGGGGAGAGTCCCAGTGAATCAGCCAGCGGCACCGGGCTCTGCAGTCGTCCACATCAGCGATTTATCGCTGGAGTTCAGTACCGACGATGGGCCGGTGCAGGCGTTGGCTGGTATTGGTCTCGATATCGCTCCCGGGGAATTTGTCTCGCTCATCGGCCCGTCGGGATGCGGTAAAACGACCCTGCTCAGGGTAATTGCGGATCTTGAAACTCACTCGAGCGGCGAGATTCTCGTGAACGGCGTGAGTCCGGACGAAGCCCGACAAAACCGGGCCTATGGTTACGTTTTTCAGGCACCGGCGCTGTATCCCTGGCGGACCGTTCGTCGTAACGTGATGCTGCCGCTCGAGATTATGGGGATCGCCCGGGCTGAGCGTGAAGCGCGCTCCGCCCGTTATCTCGAATTGGTCAATCTGACTGGGTTCGAAAACAAGTATCCCTGGCAGTTATCGGGGGGAATGCAGCAGCGTGTATCCATCGCTCGGGCGCTCAGCGTTGAACCGGAACTGCTGCTGATGGATGAGCCTTTCGGCGCCTTGGATGAAATTACCCGGGATCACCTCAACCAGCAATTGCTGGAACTGTGGAGCAAGACCGGGAAAACTGTCGTTTTTGTCACGCATTCGATCCCGGAGGCGGTATTTCTTTCGACACGGGTGATCGTCATGTCGCCAAGACCCGGGCAGGTGATGGATGTCATTCCCTGTAACTTCTCTAAAGACCGGACGCTTGATATTCGGGAGACCCCCGAATTCCTGGAAATTGCCCATCGCGTGCGCGAGGGCTTGAAGGCGGGGCATAGTTACGACGATGATTGACCGCCTGCGTCGTGAGGGTTCGTTTCTCCCCGTTCTGACCGTAGTCGCCAGCCTGATTGTAATCTGGTATGCGGGAGCGGTTTATCTCAACAGTATGC
Source organism: Arenicellales bacterium (assembly GCA_050302555.1). Taxonomy (GTDB): domain Bacteria; phylum Pseudomonadota; class Gammaproteobacteria; order Arenicellales; family UBA868; genus UBA868. The sequence goes on from JBMUHF010000353.1 coordinate 14,678, forward strand.
AGTTGATCGACCGGTACCAGAAACAAGACATTAACTGGAATCTTGGGCGACTTGCGGCAGATGCCTGGCGGATGGAGCGACCGGTACTGCCGTCCCCGCACCAGGTAGCTGTCGAGCTCAAGAAAACCGTGCTGGACAAGCGTGTGACTTCAAAACGGAGCTTGCTGTATCACGCGGGTATCACCTTGTCGTCATCCCTTTTGGGCTTTGTGCTGGGAACACTGCTTGGGGTCGCGCTGGCGATCGGGATCGTTTATGTCACGACTCTGGATCGAAGTCTGATGCCCTGGATTATTGCCTCGCAGACGGTGCCGATATTGGCGTTAGCCCCCATGATTATCGTGGTGCTGGGATCCGTCGGCATCACGGGATTGTTTCCGAAATCGGTCATTTCCATGTACCTATGTTTCTTTCCAGTTGTCGTTGGCATGGTGAAAGGCCTGCGTTCTCCGGAGCCGATACTGATCGATCAGATGCATACCTACTCCGCAAGCCCGACACAGGTGTTTTTTCGATTGCGCCTGCCGTCGTCGATCCCGTTCCTGTTTGCCTCGCTGAAGGTCGCGATTGCGTTGAGCGTTGTTGGTGCAATCGTGGCGGAACTACCGACGGGAGGGCAGGGTGGACTGGGGGCCCGGCTACTGACCGGGTCCTACTACGGACAGATTACGATGATCTGGGCTGCGCTCATTGTTGCCTCAGTCGTGTCAGCATTATTGGTGACGGCAATCGGTCGCGCAGAGAGGATCGCACTGCGACGGCTGAACGGTGGCCAGGCGGTGACCGCATGAACGCTGTTTTTCGAGGCATCCCGGGAGCTGCGCTGATCAGCACCCTGTTTCTGCTGTTGTCGCTTTTTGCCGCTCCTGCACCGGACCTTGCTTGGCGTGAACTGGACAGTGTATGGATTGCGATGGGTGCGCTCGCAGGGGTGTTGGCGCTTGCATCCGTCCCGTCGCCGCCGGCACTTGCGGTGCGTCTGTTGCAGTTGGTCCTGCTTTGTACGGCACTGAACGCGGTGCTTGGACTGGTGCATGCCGAGCCCATCCGAGGGTCTGCACAACTGGGGTTCTGGTTGCTGGTAGTTTCCCTTGCCTTTGCGGTATGGCATGTCATGCAGCGCTTTACGACGGGCGAACCCAAAAACACGCTGGCGTTGGTACTCTATCGGATCCTGATACCGGGAATCTTTGGCGTATGGTTTCTGGCGGTCTGGGAACTGGTCACGGCGGGATTTGGGGTCCCACGGGTTTTGCTGCCGCCGCCGAGTCTCGTGGGGGACGCGATTACGGAGTCGCTGGGCATCCTTGCGGCAGATTTTCAACAGACCGTCGTCCGCGCGGTTATTCCCGGTTTCGTGATCGGTAACCTGGCCGGATTTGCCGCCGCACTGGCGGCAGACCGGTGGGCGTTTCTCGGTCGGGGCCTGTTGCCGGTCGGCAACCTGGTCAGCGCGATTCCGATCATTGGCATCGCCCCGATTATGGTGATGTGGTTTGGATTCGACTGGCAATCGAAGGCCGCGGTCGTCGTGATCATGACCTTTTTCCCGATGCTGGTGAATACCATCAGCGGCTTCCGGAGCGCCGGTGCGATAGAACTCGATCTAATGCGCTCAATTGGCGCGAATCACTGGCAGGCTTTCGTCCGGGTTCGTTTGCCTACCGCACTGCCGTTCATCTTCAATGCATTGAAGATCAATTCGGCCCTGGCTTTGATCGGGGCGATTGTGGCGGAGTTTTTTGGTACGCCGATTGTTGGTATTGGCTTTCGGATCTCTACCGAAGCCGGAAGAATGAATATGGAGATGGTCTGGGCCTCGATCGCGCTGGCGGCCGTGTCTGGATCAGTGTTCTATGGTTTACTGGCGGTTGCGGAAAGGCGGGCCACCTTCTGGCATCCGTCATTCCGCAGACCGTCGTAAAGACGCCCTTGATCGGGCACGTTCAACCAATCAGAGGAGGTTAACTATGAGACACAAAATTACGACCCTCATCCTGGCTGCTTCGCTGGGTATGGTCAGTACCATGACCCTGGCGGGCGACAAGGTTACCCTGCAGTTGAAGTGGGTGACCCAGGCACAGTTTGCCGGCTACTTCGTGGCTAAGGACAAGGGGTTTTATAAAGACGAAGGTCTTGATGTCACCATCAAGCCAGGTGGACCCGACGTAGCACCCCCACAGGTCATTGCAGGGGGTGGCGCCGATGTGATTATCGATTGGATGCCGTCTGCCCTGGCGTCCCGCGAGAAAGGTCTGGCCCTCGTAAATATTGCACAGCCTTTCAAGCGCTCAGGCATGATGCTGACGTGTCGGAAAGACAGCGGCGTTAAAACGCCGTCCGACTTCCCGGGCCGAACCCTGGGGGTTTGGTTCTACGGCAATGAGTACCCATTCCTGAGCTGGATGAGCCAGCTTGGCGTGCCGACGGACGGCAGCGCCGGGGGCGTGACCGTTCTCAAGCAGGGCTTCAACGTGGATCCAATCCTGCAGAAGCAGGCAGACTGCGTATCCACCATGACCTATAACGAATACTGGCAGATCATCGATGCCGGTCTGGGTGCGGATGAACTGGTCACATTCAAGTACGAAGACCAGGGCGTGGCGACACTGGAAGACGGCCTGTATGTCCTTGAAGATAATCTCAACGATCCGGCTTTCGTGGACAAGATGGCTCGCTTTGTACGCGCCTCGATGAAAGGCTGGGCGTGGGCGCGGGAGAACAGCGATGCCGCGGCGGATATCGTGCTCGAGAATGACGAGACCGGCGCCCAGACTGAGAAGCATCAGCGCCGAATGATGGGCGAGATCAATAAGCTCACGGCGGGTGGAGGCAAGCTTGCCGAAGGTGACTATGAACGTACCGTGGCCACTCTGATGAGTGGAGGGTCTGACCCCGTCATATCGAAAGCGCCGTCTGGTGCCTGGTCCCATGTGATCTGGGATGCGGCTTTTTAAATGAGGGCGATCTGAAGTTAAACGCGGTAGAAATCAAGGGCGAACGGCAGGAGACCCCGGCTTCATTTCGAAGCCCGGGTCTGCCTGCTCTGCCTGGATTAACGCATGACTCGGTTGAGTCCTCCAGCGGGCACGGCATGTACTGTCCGCACGGAGCGTTATCGGGTCAAAGGGGCTGATACGTGGAACTGATTACAACAGCGCACAATGGGCAGCCCGGGGTCGCCCCGGAACGGCTCGAGGAGGCCGAGTGCCAGCGCAATTTTTGTGAAATGCATACCCCGCTGGAGGGGAATGCTGCGAGGGTGGAAGCAGAACGGTGTTACTTCTGCTTCGATGCGCCCTGCACTGAGGCGTGTCCGACCGGAATTGATATTCCGGGGTTTATCCGCATGATCGCCAATGGAAATCCGGTCGGTGCAGCGGGACTTATTCTCGAAGAAAACGTTATGGGTGGGACCTGCGCTAGAGCCTGTCCAGTAGAAACCCTTTGTGAGGGCGTCTGCGTGCGAAATCACGGAGATGACCGGGCCGTGAACATCGGCTTGCTGCAGCGCTATGCGGTAGATGAGGCGCTTGATCGGGACACCGCGTTCTTCACTCGCGCCGAACCAAGTGGGCAGACTGTCGGTGTCGTCGGTGCGGGACCTGCGGGATTGGCGTGTGCTCACCGTCTGGCAGTACTTGGACATAATGTCGTTGTCTATGAGGCGAGGCAAAAAACCGGCGGTCTGAATGAGTTCGGACTCGCGGCGTACAAGATGCTAAATGACTTTGCCCAGCGTGAGGTCGACTTCATTACATCACTTGGCGGCATCGAGATTGTTCACGATACCGCCTTGGGTGAGGAGGTCACCCTGGATGAATTACAGAAACGCCACGACGCACTCTTTCTGGGTATAGGGCTCGGCGGGGGGAATGCGCTTGGGATTCCGGGTGAGGAGGGAAAGGGCGTTGCCGATGCAGTCGGGTTTATTGACGAATTACGGCAGACGAACTCGCTTTCCTCTGTTCCGGTTGGACGGCAGGTGGTCGTCATAGGCGGCGGAATGACTGCCATCGATGCGGCAGTCCAGGCCCGACTGCTGGGGGCCGAAGAAGTCACTATCGTATATCGGCGCGACCCGGAGGCCATGAAGGCCAGTATCGTTGAGCAGGAGTTTGCGAAGATTCGGGGTGTTTCTATTCGTTATTGGGCCCAGCCGGCGGCTGTGGTTCTGGAAGATGGTCAGGCGACCGGTGTCGAGTTTGAGTTCACGGGAGGGTCAGCTAAAGGCGAGCACTTTGTAGTGCCTGCAGACATGGTGTTGAAGGCGATTGGCCAGGGATCACATCTCCAGCGGGCAGGACAAGCTGAACGTTTCGAGCTTGAGGGTGGCCGACTGGTGGTGGATGAGCAGCGACAGACATCCTGTCCGGGAATCTGGGCTGGGGGAGACTGCGTTGCCGGGGGCGATGACCTTACTGTCAGCGCCGTACAGGATGGCAAAGTGGCCGCCAATGCAATTAACCAAGTACTGACGGCCTAGACCAATACCCGAAGGGTGATCAACAAAAGGTTTAAGTGCAACGCGAACAGATAACGTTAGGTAAGACAAAGAAGAGGAGTGACTGATGAGCGATCTCAGAAGCAATTTTGTCGGGATCGAATCCCCAAATCCGTTCTGGCTGGCTTCCGCGCCGCCGACGGATAAGGCGTACAACGTCAACCGGGCGTTTGAGGCCGGCTGGGGAGGCGTAGTGTGGAAGACACTTGGTGAAGATGGCCCGCCGATTGTGAATGTCAGTGGACCCCGATATGAAGCATTACATGGCAAGGATCGGAGTGTGATTGGATTCAACAATATTGAACTCATCACAGACCGACCCTTGCAGGTGAATCTTGACGAGATTGCGCAGGTCAAGAAAGACTGGCCTGATCGTGCGCTGGTAGTGTCGCTGATGGTGCCCTGCCAGGAATCGTCCTGGAAATCGGTCTTGGCCCAAGTGGAAGATACCGGGGCGGATGGTCTCGAACTTAATTTCGGCTGTCCACACGGGATGTCGGAGCGCGGTATGGGTGCAGCGGTGGGACAGGTGCCGGAGTATGTCGAGATGGTAACCGCTTGGTGCAAGCAATACTCACGGCTGCCGGTCATCGTTAAATTGACCCCGAATGTCACCAGTATCCGCCAGCCGGCGCAGGCCGCCAAGAAAGGAGGTGCTGATGCGGTATCACTGATCAATACGATCAACTCGGTCATGTCGGTGGATCTGGATTCGCTGAGCATTAATCCGACGATTGACTCGATGGGTACACATGGTGGGTACTGCGGCCCGGCGGTGAAGCCGATTGCTCTGCACATGGTTGCGGACCTGGCTCGTGATCCGGGTTGTGAAGGACTACCCATTTCAGCCATTGGCGGGATTGGCAATTGGCGCGATGCGGCGGAGTTCCTGCTCATGGGGGCGGGCAATGTCCAGGTCTGCACGGCAGCGATGACCCACGGATTCAAGATCGTCGACGACATGATCGACGGCATGAGCCGATTTATGGAGGAGAAAGGTTTTGCGTCAGTAGCCGATACGGTCGGACGTGCGATTCCCTCGCTGACGGACTGGCAGCACCTCAATCTCAATTACACTGTGAAGGCGCAGATTGATCAGGATCTGTGCATCAAATGTGGCCGTTGTCATATAGTCTGTGAGGACACTTCTCATCAGGCCATCTATGCCCGCAATAACGGGGAGCGTCGCTACGAAGTCAACGAGGAGGAATGCGTCGGCTGCAATCTTTGTGTGACCGTTTGTCCAGTGGAGAACTGCTTGACCCTACGCAGCCTGGAGAACGAGGTTGATACCCGGACCGGGCAGAAGGTCGATTCGGGCAAGAAACTTCAATGGACCGCGCATCCCAACAATCCCATGGCGACTGCCGACCCCTGACCGCCGGCGCGATCAGCACGACAGCGTTTAATCAAATAGAAACCGAAAACAACAAGGAGCAGACATGGCACAGCAACAACAGTTCGTTGATCGGGATGCGGCCCACCTGGTGCATCCGTTGCATAACCCGGCCGCGCATGCGTCGGCTCGTGTATGGGCAGGGGGAGAAGGGGCCTATCTGGTGGACGTAGAAGGGAATCGCTTTATTGATTGCCTTTCGGGACTCTGGAACAACACCGCAGGAAACGGCCGCCATGAGTTGGCGGATGCGGCGTCGAAGCAGATGCGGGAAATGGCTTTTGCCTCGGGCTATACCGGGAGTACTAATCCACGGGCGATCGAACTCGCCGAGCGTCTGGCGAATGTTACCTATCCGAATATCAATCACTTTTATTTGACCTCCGGTGGCGGGGAGTCAACCGACAGCAACATCAAGATGGCTCGCTATTACTGGAAGGTTCAAGGTAAACCCGAAAAAACCAAGGTGATTTCCCGAATTTGGGGATATCACGGGGTGACCTTTGCGGCGATGTGTGCGACCGGAATTGCACCGTACTGGGGAATGTTTGAGCCGAGGATTCCAGGGTTTGTTCATATCCCAAGCCCCTATCCCTATCTATATGAGGCGCCCGAGGGGGCCGAAAGCCAGGGTATTGCGGCAGCCAATGAACTTGAGAAAAAGATTCTAGAAGAAGGCCCCGATACAGTCGCTATGTTCATTGCCGAACCGGTACAGGGTGCTGGCGGTGTGATCGTCCCTCAGGATGATTATTTCCCCCGTATTCGGGAGATCTGCGACCAGTATGATGTGCTGTTGGTATCGGACGAGGTGATCACCGGATTTGGCCGAACCGGAAAAATGTTTGGCCTCGACCACTGGGGCATTCAGCCTGACCTGATCCAGTTCGCCAAAGCTGTCACCTCGGGTTACTTCCCTCTGGGCGGTATCGGCATTAGCGATAAGATCGCTGATGTGATGAACCAGAGCGGTTCCCCGTGGATGCATGCCTACACCTATAGCTCCCATCCGGTGGGTTGCGCGGTTGCGTTGGCCATGCTCGACATTATTGAACGTGAACAGTTTGTCGAGCAGGCCCGAACCAAGGGACAACGACTGCTCGTAAAGCTAAAAGATGCCCTTGCGGATCATCCGCATGTCGGAGATGTGCGCGGGTTGGGGATGATGTGTGGAGTTGAATTCGTCAAGGACAAGACCACCAAGGCTCCATTCGATGCGGCCGACGCTGTTGGCCCAAGAATTCACAATGAAACCGTTAACCGGGGTATGTTCTCTCGGGTGCGCGGAGACGTTTACTGTGTTGCTCCGCCGATCGTGACTGAAGAAGAGACTCTCGACCAGATTCCCGAGATTCTGGCTGAGGCCACCCGGGCTGTGCTGGGTTAGCCGGA
>JBMUHF010000354.1:0-1363 GCA_050302555.1 Arenicellales bacterium
GACTCAGTGATCGTGACTGCAGGGGGCCGCTTAGAGGTGCACCGCTGCAGTTTCTGATCGCATCGCGAAGCAAAGATACAGCCTTCCGGCACATCCTGAAGATCAGGCACATCGCCGGGAATCGTCGGCAATGTTTGGCTCAACTCATCAAGTCGGGCCGGATCACAGTGAAGCAATGCCTGGGTATAGGGATGGGCCGCCCGGTAAAAGATATCATCGACCGTTGCCCTCTCGACCACCTCGCCCGCGTACATCACCACTACCTCGTCACAAAGTTCAGCGATCAGACCGAGGTTGTGCGAGACCACAATAATCGACCCGTCGAATGATTTTCTCAACTCCCTGAAGAGGTGAATGATCTGCGCTTCCAAAGTGACGTCTAGTGCCGTTGTAGGCTCATCCGCAATCAGCAGTTTCGGGCTCATCATCAGTGACATTGCTATTGAGATACGCTGGCGCATACCCCCGCTGAGCTGATGCGGGTACTGATCCATACGGTCGCTGGGATCCGGGATTCCGACACGGGTGAGCATGTCGATCGCTTTCTGGCGCTTTTCCTTTCTCGACAGCGATCGTCGATACTGGATATCGATCATCTGCTGGCCGATGGACAAAACTGGCGTCTGCGCTGTCATCGGATCCTGAAACACCATCGCAATCTCTTCACCCCGCACCGTGCGGAGCTCGCTTTCGCTCATTGCCAGGATATCGCGGCCCTCGAATTCAATTTCCCCGGTGCGGACATCGGCGTTGTTCGCCAAAAGCCGCATAACCGCCGACGCGACCGTACTTTTGCCTGAGCCGCTCTCACCGACGATGCCTACGATTCTGTTTTGCGGGACGCTGAGATTGACCTCACGCAATGCATGAATCGGTCCGCTCGGGGTGAGAAAGTCGATGGACAGATTCTTGACTGAAAGTACAGGCGTCATTGGGATCAGTCCCGCTTTCTCAAAGTGGGATCAAACACATCCCGCAGCGCTTCGCCCATGAAGGTAAAGCCAAGGGTAGTCAGAATTAAAGGTACGCCACCGGCCACCAGCAGCCACGGCGTATTCCTGACATAGGCATAGCCATCGGCCAGCACCGTGCCCCAACTCGCGGTCGGGGGGCGAACGCCCAGTCCGAGAAAACTCAATCCCGACTCAATGGTCACGACCACGGGGATATCCATGCTTGCCAGGATCAACAACGGTCCGATGACGTTCGGCAGGATATGCAGATAGAGCATCCGAAACCAGCCCGTACCGACAGAACGGGCTGCCAGCACAAACTCGCTTTCCCGAAGCGCCATGGTCTGCGCACGGACAATGCGCGCATAAACTGGAATAGACGTGATCACAATCACCATGATCACCATGTT
>JBMUHF010000355.1:0-4565 GCA_050302555.1 Arenicellales bacterium
CCACGACCGTCACGCTGCGCAACAAAGCGGGGTAACCCCATGAACATGACAACCGACCTTCCTGATCAGCACCACCAGCAAGGCTGGGTACTGATTATCGGCCTGCTGGTGCTGGTGATGTTGACTATCATTGCCATGGCACTGATGCGCACTACTCTGCTCGAAGAGAAAATGGCCGGTGCGAGCCGCGATATCAACCTTTCTTTTGAGGCGGCCGAGGCAGGTCTGCGTGGAGCGGAAACCTTCATCGAAAGTCAGGCGGACGACAGCGTATTCACCGCGACTGGTGCCGGCTTGTATGCACAGGGAACCTCGGCCAGCGATCTTGAGCCCACTCCGTTTGGGACCGCCTGGGACGACGACAATTCGCGAACCCTGTCTAGTGCACCTGCTGGCGTGACCAGTGTGCCCCGCTACATGATCAAAAAAGTGGGTGAAAGCGGTGGTGAGGGTTCTCTTAACATCGGCGGCTACGGAGAGACCGATCTAACCCAGAAATCCGTGATCTATCGGATAACCGCGCGCGGGACGGGCGGCAATGACAGCACCCAGACCATTTTGCGCAGCCACTATGCGAGGGCGTACTGACGCCCGGCCTTGAGATGAACGTCCTGCGTCAGATACTGAAAGCCACGCTCATCAGCATTAGCGTTGCCTTCGTTACCAGTCTGCCGGCAAAAGCTGGAATTACTCAGCCGGCGCAGGTGCCGCTTTTTGTTGCGGGGATCACCAAGGCCAATGTCATGCTGCTGCTGGATGATTCGGGTTCGATGAAGGCCATCGCGCCAGGCACGCCTTTTGATTCAGCGATCACCTATTCCTGTCCGTCTGCGACCACGTTGAATTCAGCTTCAGTGGGAATCCTCTATGCCGAGTATCGCTTATGGGACGGCTACGCGCAGTTCTACTGGTATCAGCCGGACATGAGTTTCGGCGGCTGGGGTGAATGGGGGAACCTCAACTACTACGCCTCGGATCTCCAGTACTGTTTTGACCCGGGGCAAACCTATTCCGCTTACCTCGAGGGCTTTGCAGCCGAGTACAGCGGCAACTATCTGAACTGGTACTTCGGCCCTTACGACGGTGGTAATCCCTTCGGCTCAGGCGCTACCCGCAAACCTGCGGCCATCAACCGAATCGAGGCGGCGCAGCTTGCAGCCAATCAGCTGCTGGATTCCATGAGCAACGTGCGGGTGGGTGTGGCCGGGTTCAACGGAGGCTTGGGAGCGCGCATCCATCACGGCGTGGCGGATCTTGCCACTCATGAAACCACCATCAGGGCCGCCATCGATGATCTCACGGCGTCAAACTGGACACCGCTGGCAGAGGCCCTTCACGACATCGGCCGCTACTTCACCGGTTTCGCCGGCACCGTTAATCCAGGCAACCAGGAAAGCGCTTGTACTGTGAATGGACAATATGACGGCACGCTGACGCTGCATCCTGGCGGATCCGCCATCACAAAAGATGACGACACCATTTTCCACGATACGCCAGCCCTGTCGGCTGGTGTCACCGGCCACTCACCCATCTGTTACTGGTGCCAGAAAAACTTTGTGGTGCTGTTGACCGACGGTGAGCCGTACTATGACAACAACATCAGCGCTGACAGCGGACTGCGTGATTATGACGGCGACTGTGCCGGGGGCGATTGTGAGGTCTACGACCGCAAAAGCGATCGGGAATACGGCACCTCCGGCAGTGACTATCTCGATGATGTGGCACAAGCGCTGTATGAGCTTGACCTCAGGCCCGACATAGACAACCTGGATGGGGAAAGCGCGAGCAACAATGTCGTGACCTATACCGTGGGCTTTGCCATCGACCATCCTCTCCTGGGTGATACTGCCGAGCAAAGCGGGGGCTTGTATTTCACAGCGGACAGCACCGAGGACCTAAATCAGGCCTTTGCCGATATCGCCCGCGATATCACCGACCAGATCGGCGCCGCTGCCGGGGCCGGGTTCTCGTCGAGTGCTATCGAAGCCGACAGTATGCTTTTTCTGACGCAGTTCAACTCCTCGGACTGGTCCGGTGATCTTCTGGCCTTTGATCTGACCGAAGACGGCTCGGTTTCAACCTTCGCCAAATGGAGCGCCAAGGAAACCTTCGTCGATTCCTTCTTCGATGATCCGACGACCGCAAGCCGCGTGGCCTACAGCTGGAATCCCACCCTCGCCAGCGGCGTGCTGATGAAAAACGCACTCGATGTGGCTGATCTTCTGGCCGATTACCAGACAGACCCTGACGGCACCAGTGAAGCGCCGGCCACCGACCAGGCGACAGCGCGCCTTTCCTATCTCCTTGGCAGCCGAAACCAGGAATCCTCCGCCTCGCTCTATGACTTCAGGGCCCGCAATACCGACAGCATTCTGGGCGACATTGTGCATTCAAAGCCGGTCTTTGTAGGCGATGCGCAACTGGGCTGGCCGGATACCGGCGCATTCGACTACGGCGGCGGCAAACACTACTCGGACTTCAAGAGTGCCGTGGCCGGTCGGCCGGGCACGGTGTATGCCGGTGGCAACGATGGTGCACTGCATGGCTTCGATGTGGACACCGGCGTCGAGGTGCTTGCCTACTACCCCACACACCTGGCGGAGACAGACCTCGAGAGCGGCTATCACTATCTGACTGATCCCGACTACAGTCACCGTTATTTTGTGGATGGCTCACCCGTTGTTGGTGATGCTTTTACCAAAGGCGCCGGCTCAAGCAGCGCGGCCTGGCGCACCATACTGCTCGGCACCGAGCGTGCGGGAGGCCGGGGCCTCTTTGCGCTGGACGTCACGGATCCCAATGACTTTACCGACACGTCGGTCAAGGCAGCACAAACCGTGCTTTGGGAGTTCAGTCACACCGATGACGCCAACCTTGGCTACACCTTCAGCGAGCCGACGATTGCGCTTTTGAACAACGGCAAATGGGCAGCCATCGTCGGTAACGGCTACGGCAACACCGGCAATGGTCACGCAGAACTCTTCGTGCTTTATCTTGACGGCGGCCTGGACGGCAGCTGGACCTATGGCTCCGACTACCTGCGCATTTCCACCGCTTCGGGGTCTCCTTCCGACCCAGACGGGCTGTCGACCCCGGCAGTCATTGACCTTGACGCCGACGGGGTTGCCGACCAGGTCTACGCTGGCAGTCTGCACGGGGGCCTTTGGGCCTTTGACCTCAGCAGTACCAGCTCTGCATCATGGGGTATTGCACATGGCGGTCAGCCGCTATTTCATGCTATCAACCCTGCTGGCGATCCCCAGCCGATCACCACAAAGCCGCAAATCGCTCGCCATCCGAGCGTCAGCGACGCACCGGATCCGAATGTGATGGTGCTTTTTGGTACCGGCCAGTATCTGGTGGAAACCGATAAGGCGAGCACCGATACCCAGAGCTTTTACGGCGTGTGGGACCGGGGCACCGGCAACCGCCTGCGGACCCATCTTCAAGCGCAGTCCCTCCTGTCCGGCACTGACGCTTCGGTGCGTCTTATCAGCGAGAACGATGTCAACTACAGCACCGACGGGGGCGTACTTGAATACGGCTGGTATCTTGATCTTGAGGCCGGCGAACGGGTGGTGTCGAACTACCTGGTCCGGGCCGGTATCGTCTACTTCAATACACAGATTCCGGATGACCGGCCTTGCGCGTTTGGGGGCAGCGGCTGGCTCATGTCGGTCAAGGCAAGCAACGGCTCCAACCCGGATTCGGATTCGCCGCAGTTTGATCTCAATGATGACGGTGAGGTGCTCATCACCGGGGACACGGTTTCGCACGATGGTTCGGAATATGCGCCAGCCGGAGAGAAATTCTCTTCGAGCAAGGGACTGCCGGCGGCCCCCGCCATCATTGGTGACAAACGCTACACCACCGGCACCCAGACAGCACAACACCCGGGAGAAGAAGGCGCCCAGATGGATGTGAGCGCGATTGCGGCTATTGATGCCGCTGTTACCGGGCGTATGTCCTGGGACCAGTTGAAACCCTAATAATCCGCTCTGCCGATGCCTCCAACTATGTCGGCAAGCCCGGCCGGTTTCACACCCTGGGACGGGGTGGTTTATTATCTATTGCCACCGGGATGAGGTATATGAAGCGACTAGTCACCTCTGTTACTGCCTTGCTGTTCTGCTGCAGCATCGGCTGGGCCCAGTCTGGAGCACCAGGGCGTATCACCGTGACCGCCGCACGCATCGGCGCGAACCTGCTGCTCACCGCCGAGATTCCCGCCGCCGCAGTGGCCGATACCACGAGCGCCGCCAATACCCGACTTCAAACCCTTGCCCTTGCGCTGCAGGACGTAACACGGGCGTTTGTGCTTCCCGAGACTGCCGGCTGCGAAGTCAGTGAAGCCGATGTGATCCGACACTTCGGCAACTCAGACTCCGGGCCGGGGATCAGTGCCGGATGGGAATTTATCTGCGCCAGTCCGGATGAGATTCAGGCCGTCGGCGTCACGCTGTTCTCACTGCTGGGCGTTGAATCGGTAGACGCCCTCACGTTTCCCGGCGGCCAGCGCGTGATCTTTGCCGACAACCCGATTCTGGCGCTGTGATGCACCTCGG
>JBMUHF010000356.1:0-2911 GCA_050302555.1 Arenicellales bacterium
CATAACTGACCGGTAGCCAGCACGTAACTCATGTCTGAGACTCCTAACCCAGTCCCGGCTGCACCCAAAGCACCGTAGGAGGTACTGTGTGAATCCGTGCCAAAGACTAGCTGCCCTGGCAGTACATCCCCTTTTTCCACCATGACTTGGTTGACGATCCCGTCATAACCGTAGAACCGAGACACCCCTTTGTCCGACGCAATTTGGCGCATGGATTTGTGCGTTTCAGCGGCTTGGATATCCGGAGCAGGGAATCGGAGCGTACTGAGAGAAGAGATTTTCTCTGGATTCCAGAACTCCGTGACACCCACTTCCCGCAACTTTTTCTCGCAACTGACCATGAACTCGATAAGGATAGCGCGATCTGCATTCGCTATTACAAAGTCTCCTGGATGGACGCGTGTGTTACCACTGGCCCGTGCGAGAATTTTTTCGGCTATTGTCTGGCCTGGCTCTAGATTGACCGAAATATTTGGGTGCGTAGGCGTTGGAGCGTCGTCTACCAGTGACTTTAGTAGCCCACCCTGCGCAATAATTTTGCGCATTGTCTCTGGGTAGACCGGGAACTTAAGTGTAGTGTCGGTGGTTAAGTTACGGATAATCCCGGTCACTAGGTCGATATCCAACGTATCTCCGTCGGAACAGAATTCGCTGACGCCCTGACATGGCACGCAAGGGATCCCAATTGCTATCCCGTTACGAAGAAATAGCCGCGAAAACGAATCAGCCACGATTGCCGAGACGCCTAGATTCTGAATATTATTCGCTGCCTGCTCACGGCTAGAACCACAACCCCAATTGTTGCCGGCTACGATGATATCGCCCTTAGCGAACTTCTCCGCAAAGCCCGGACTGGCGGGAAACATCTGCGCACGAGTTTCCTGCCAAGATTCAGGAAATGGGTAGGGTGCTAACTGGTCTGTATCAACGTTATCGCCGAGTTTCCACACACGACCCCGGATAGATTGCATCACTTGTGCCAACTAAGAAATGCGGCCCCAGAGGGTAACCCCTGGGACCGCGCTCCTCCTTTTATGTGATCAGTAGAAACTGCAAATGAGATTAAGCGAACCACCAACGTTCGGGTGATTTATCTCCATCCATCGGCCAGTTACCGGCAATTCGCTCCGGCGTCCCGATCTTGTCGCTCACACCCATCAGGGTGTTAGCAAAAACGGGTACGACAACCGCCCCTTCATCTCTACAGATGAGCTGCATATCATGGTACATCTGACGGCGCTTCGCATCGTCCAGTTCAGCTCGTGCGGCCACCAAAAGCTCATTGAACTTAGTATGTTTCCAATGCGTGTCATTCCATGCTGCATCTGCCGCATAGGCTGTTGAGAACATCCAATCTGACGTCGGGCGGCCACCCCAATAACATACCGAGAAGGGTTTCTTCATCCAGACATTGGACCAATAACCATCCGTTGGCTCTCGAACGACCTCCATATTGATCCCTGCTTTAGCGGCGTGCGCCTGGTATAGAACAGCGTTATCCATTCCGCCTGCATAGATATCCCCCGCATGTAGCTTGAGATCCAGGCTGTCCATTCCCGCCTTTTTCAGGTGGTGTTTTGCCTTGTCCGGATCATATTCTCGTACCGGTATATCGTCCGCAAAATAGCGTTGACTAGATCCGATCGGGTGGTCGTTACCAAGATACCCATGGCCACGTAACACGGCCTGAAGGATGGACTCGCGATCAATGCCGTACTTCAATGCCAATCGAACATCGTTGTTATCAAAGGGTGCGATATCCGAGAGCATTGGGAATGTAAAGTGCTTGGTTCCTCCAACCTCCTTCACGCTGAGGCCTGGAACTGACCC
Organism: Arenicellales bacterium; assembly: GCA_050302555.1. Lineage (GTDB taxonomy): Bacteria > Pseudomonadota > Gammaproteobacteria > Arenicellales > UBA868 > UBA868. Next base: position 1,831 of record JBMUHF010000356.1, read on the forward strand.
AATACGATCCACAGTTTGGAGATCCGGCTCTTCGATCGCATCAACTTCATCCGTCCGCAGCGCATTCATCCGCGCTGTCGCATCACCAACGTTGAGTATCTCCACCTCATCGAAGTAAGGCCGCCCTTCCTTGAAATAATTCGGATTACGTTTGCCGGCAAAACGGACCCCAGGGTCCCACGCCGTCAAAGTGTAAGGGCCGGTCCCCATGCCCGCATCCCAGTCGGACGTACCTGCCGGGACGATAGTCAAGTGGTAGTCCGCCATCAGGAACGGGAAATCAGCGCTCCCGCCGGAGAGAGTAAATACTACTGTATCGCTTCCGTCTGCCTTGATGTCATCGATGCTGGCAACGGCGCCAGAGCCGCCGGACTTGGAATCTGGGCCACGGTGCTCGTTGATCGAATAGATCACATCTTCGGCATCGAGAGTTTTGCCATCATGGAACTCCACACCCTTGCGAAGTTTAAAGACCCAGACCGAGGCGTCACTTGATGCTTCCCAACTTTCTGCCAACTCTCCGGTCACACTGCCATCTGGGGCGATCTCGGTCAGATTGTTACGGCAACTCCAGGACGCCATGATGTTATGGGTATCAAGCAAAGCTGAACCAGCCAGGGAATCGGAGGTAGCGCCGCCACGTACCGCTGTGCGGAAGACGCCACCGTGTTTTGGCCCTGCCGCTTGGGCTTCTTGGGACAATATGCCAAGCGGTATCGCTGCAGTCATACCGATGGACATCGCCCGCTTGATGAAAACCCGCCGGTCAATACGACCTTCTGAGAAAAGTCGTTGTAAATTATCGAAATCCTTCATTAAGTCTGCTCCCCCAATCATTGTGGTTAAGTGGATAAAGCATAGGACAAACCACTTGCTCTGTCTACTATTGACTTGTCAATTAGATTCATCTCAAAGGGGTTATCGGTGGACAAGATAATTAAGGCAGCGCGGCTTAAAAACAGTCCGCCCTATTCAACTAGCGGGAACCGGTAACATCATCCGAAACCGCTGAGAGTGCTGATCGATCAAAGAATCAGTGCGAGTCGCTTCTTAATCCACTCGACAGGTGAAGCATCCAACC
>JBMUHF010000357.1:0-4237 GCA_050302555.1 Arenicellales bacterium
CTCCCTTGACGGCGCGCTCGGTCAGGCAACACCGGAGGCCACCCACCTGATTAAGGTTGCCTGTGAGGCCGCCTGCGGTAAACGCGATTCGGTATCAATTTTCGGAACCGACTATGGTACTGAAGACGGTACTTGCATTCGTGACTACATACACGTGGAGGATCTTGCGACGGCACACCTGGGAGCGCTTGACTATCTGGCAACAGGTGGAAACTCTGCGGTGCTGAACTGTGGCTATGGCCATGGCTACAGCGTTCGTGAAGTCCTTGATATGGTACGTAAGGTGAGTGGTAACGACTTCAGTATCCGGGAGACCGGCCGCCGAGACGGTGATCCTGCGTGTCTGATATCGGATAACCGATCGATCCGCAAGTTACTGGGGTGGGCGCCACAACATAACGACCTGGAGCTGATCTGCTCAACGGCGTTTCAATGGGAGTGGGCCAAACAAGGACCGGAATCCCAGAACGGGTAGAATAGTGTGTCATAGGTAGCACTGCAGACCGTCAGAACGCCCATGAAGCTCGCGCTTTGCTTGTATAAGTATTTCCCCTACGGTGGCCTCCAGCGGGACTTTCTTCGCATTCTTAAAGAGTGCGGCCAGCGCGGTCATTTAGTGCATGTGTATACCTCCGAATGGCAAGGGGAACGTCCAAACGGTGTTGACCTGCATGTTCTTCGATCCAGCCGGATCGGGGGCAATCACGTCCGCGACCGGCGTTTTTTTAGCCGCCTGCAAAAAGCCCTGTCGAACACCCAATTCGATGCCGTCATCGGCTTCAACAAGATGCCGGGTCTGGACCTCTATTACGGTGCGGATTTTTGCTATCTTGGCAGAACAGCGCCTCAGCACCGTCCACTTTACCGTTTTATGCCGCGGTATCGTCATCACTATGCATTCGAACGTGCGGTCTTCAGTCGAGACAGTGAAACCCAGATTCTGTCCTTATCCCGTCGGGAGAAGAGTGTTTACCAGCAGTACTACGGCACGCCCGAAGAGCGATTTCACATGCTCCCAGCCACACTCGATCTCGACCGCAAGCCGGCGACAGACCGCTCTAGAATTCGTGCGAGTATCCGGCAAGATCTCAATGTCGCTTCATCCGACATACTGCTGTTCTTTATCGGCTCCGGATTCAAAACCAAGGGACTTGACCGCGCGCTGACGGCGCTTGCCCATCTACCCGACGACCTGGCAGAGCAAACCCGCCTCGTGATCGTCGGCCAGGATCAGGCAGGGCCATACCTGCGCCTCGCGCAGAAGCTGAACGTAGCGGACCGTGTGCAGTTTTTGGGCGGGAGAACCGATATCCCGGATCTATTGGCCGCGGGTGACCTTTTGATTCATCCGGCCCATGCGGAAAATACCGGTACCGTTCTGCTAGAAGCGATCGCTGCGGGCCTGCCGGTCATCGCAACCGATGTCTGCGGTTATGCGGACCATATCGTCAAAGCTGTTGCAGGCAAAGTACTGGCATCTCCCTTTGATCAGGACGAACTGGACCATGATCTTGCGACAGCCCTAGTGTCACCGGAGCGTGATACCTGGTCGAAAAACGGCCAACGCTATGGCGCCGATCCGAATCTTTACCATATGCCCGCAAGCGCTGTTGACGCCATCGAGTCGGCGGTACAACGCCGACAGCAAGGCGCGTCCACCGAGAAGCCGGTAACCAATTCCTGGGTGTATCTGCGCCGTGATCTTGACACCCTTGGAGACTTCCACCAAATCATGGCCGTCGAGGGAGAATCGTTTCGCGAAGCGCCAGGCCGTAAAACTGTACGCTTTACCAAGGACAACAAAAACTATTTTCTGAAGACCCATACGGGTGTCGGCTGGCAGGAGATCATCAAGAATCTCTTCTACTTCCGCCTGCCGGTACTCGGTGCCATGAACGAGTGGCATGGTGCCCACCATCTGCAGCGGTTGGGGATCGATACGCTCACCCTTGCCGGATATGGTACTGAGAGTGGCAACCCTGCGAGACGGCGCTCATTCATCATTACTGACGAGATCTTGGATACGCAGAGTCTCGAAGAGTTCTGCAGCACCTGGCGGAAGCGACCGCCGCGTCAAGCACATGAGATTCGCTACAAACGCTGGCTGATCCAGAGCCTCGCCCAAATTGCGCGGCGCCTACACAACAGTGGCGCCAACCACCGGGACTTTTATCTCGTTCATTTTCTACTCCAGCCAGGTGTTGTAAATGGACAACTGCATGCCGATGCGAGCCGGCTTTTCGTCATCGACCTGCACCGAATGCAATTGCGTCGGCCTGGTCACACCCCTAAACGCTGGAAAATCAAAGACGTTGCAGGACTCCACTATTCAAGCATGGACCTTGGGCTCACCACCCGCGACCTGTTGCGCTTTATCCGTCTTTATTCCCAGGCCCCCCTGCGGGAAACCCTGGACCGTGACCGACGATTCTGGGCACGCGTTGAACGTCGGGCAAACCGTCTGTATGCCGCTGAGCAGCGGCGATTACCGGCCAGCGACATTGCCCCAGCACAGACGCTGCATAGCGCCGGCACGCAACCCTGACCAACGGCTATCGCGTGACCCCGCACGCCGGTGGGACTGCTGATTTTGCGCAGCTCAAGAACGATGTTGAGTCGTGGCAAATCTGCGGACTTCATGGAGCATTTGTATCCCGATACGAATCGCCCATGCTTCAAAGTCTCCTGTCGCATCCGGACAGGAGCTTTGAGGAGCCCGGTGGCGAACTCATAAAAAGCGATGTCAAAACGACGCTGGCCAGCACCTCCTTCGATGGTGCGCGCTTCGTCGTCAAGCGCTACAACTGTAAGAATGCCTGGCACCGGCTTCGGCTGGCCGTTTCCAAATCCCGCGCCGAGCACAGTTTCTGGGCTGCACAGCAATTCACCAGAATCGGCATCATCACCACCTCACCCGTTGCCTGGGTCCAGGAAACTTCGTTCGGGCTGCGCGCACGATCCTGGTTTGTCTATGAACATACTGGCGACAGCTTCCGGGCAGATGCCCTGAACGATGGATCTAATCCCCGACAGATTGAACAGATGCTGAGCACGATGGTCCAGAATCTGGTCAGGATGCGCAAACATGGCTTTTCTCATGGAGATATGAAACCCCCCAACCTTTTGATAACACCCGACAGAACGGTGCTGCTCGATCTGGACGGAGTACGCCAGCACACGGATCCCAAGGTCTGCGAGAGAGCGCTCGCCAAAGACACCGCCCGATGGATACGGTGGTGGGAAAAGAACGATCCTCAACCAAGGATTGGGGAAAGGTCCAGGACCTTGCTGAAGGCTGCAGGCTTTGCCGTGAACTGAAGGCGCTGTTGAGCCCCGCCCTCAGTCAGCGACGCGAATGCGTGCGGCAAAAAATGGATGATCGGATGGCCCTGCTGGGCTTGACCATGCGCTTTCAACCTTGAGGCCGCGAACCCAAATCATGTCCACCCTGCTTTGCTCATCAAGGCCCAAGAGTGCATCTTCGGCATCCGCAGGCATCCAGCGACGCATCGTGGCGTGATCTTTACCGGCATTGAAATCTCCCAACAGCACGGCGCGGGGATAACGGGCAAAGGTATGCATAACCTCCTCAAGCGGTGCCTCACCCTCGGCGGGCTTTGACAGGTGGGTATTGATAACCACCAGCGGAGCGCCCCCGAAATCAAAGTGGTACACCGTCAGATTTCGGTGAGCCCTGCCAGTCGAGGGAAAAAGTGGCGTGGCCTTCCAGGTCACCGTTTGGAAGCGGCTGATCAGGCCATTACCGCGCTGCGCAAAAAACAAAAGCCGTCTTGTGGGCGCGAAGTGGGCTGGACGACTCAGCATCCAGCCGAGTCGGCGCGCCTGATCATACCGGCGCAAAGGGCTGGTCCCCTCCACTTCCTGCAGACCCACAACATCGCAGGTCTTAACGAGGTTCGCAATGCGGTCCAGATTTTTTCTGCCATCCGTCCCCCGGGCACGGTGAATGTTGTAGGTCGCAACACTGAATGACGGCCCTTCAAATAGACCAGCATCGTGGTCAGTATCGAGCGCGCTGCCTCGGGCTATCCTTACCGGCCAGGCCCGGCTCCCTAAAAATATCCCGACCAGCACGAACGCCAACGCGATGATCCACGATACACTCATATCGGTGCGCCTTGATCTATTGGGAAGAAGAACATCGGCAAAATGCAGGCCCGCGACGTGTTTATACTGCGACTCTTAAAAGGGCTAGTATGACAATTGATTCTAACGT
>JBMUHF010000358.1:0-1649 GCA_050302555.1 Arenicellales bacterium
TGACAATGTCAAACTGAAGGCAGAACTCATCAACCCCATCGCTATGGAAGAAGGTTTGCGCTTCGCGATTCGTGAAGGCGGCCGCACCGTTGGTGCCGGGGTGGTCTCGAAGATCATTGCTTGATTTTTGGGCTAACTAGAAAAATACGTCAGCATCCACCGAGCGGAACCGAACTATGGCAGTCAACGTTAGCAACCAGAAAATCCGGATACGGCTAAAGGCTTTCGATCACCGCATGATCGACCGGTCAGCGCTGGAGATTGTCGATACTGCCCGTCGAACCGGCGCAGTGGTCAAAGGGCCGATTCCATTGCCTACCCGGAAAGAGCGGTTCAACCTTCTGCGCTCGCCTCATAAATACAAAGATTCACGCGACCAACTCGAGATCCGCGTTCATAAACGAATTTTGGATATTGTTGAACCGACAGATAAAACTGTAGATGCGCTTATGAAATTGGACCTTGCGGCTGGTGTGGACGTCGAGATCAAGCTCGGCTAACGCACGCAAGCATAAGTAACAGGACACGAGAGAAAGGTCAGGGAGCAACTGAAGATGGCATTGGGACTTGTTGGAAAAAAAGTTGGCATGACTCGCGTGTTCAGCGATGAAGGCGTCTCTGTGCCCGTAACAGTAGTTCAGGTCGAACCTAACCGCGTAACCCAGGTCAAGCAAGAGGCCACTGATGGGTACACGGCACTCCAACTGACCACCGGCGCGCGTCGTGCCAACCGGGTGACCAAACCACTGAGGGGCCACTTTGCCAAGGCTGGCACGGAAGCGGGCCGCACTCTTTGGGAACTGCGTGTGGATGCGGAGACCGCGGAAAAATACCCGGCTGGATCCGAGTTGACCGTAGCAGTTCTTCAGGAAGGGCAGAAAGTTGATGTGCGCGGTACGACCATTGGCCGTGGATTTTCAGGCGTTATACGTCGTCATGGTTTCGGCGGGGGTCGTGCCACGCATGGAAACTCTAAAGCGCATCGAAAGCCGGGCTCTATTGGTCAGAATCAGGACCCCGGTCGCGTGTTCAAAGGAAAGAAGATGGCCGGACACATGGGTAACGTGACCCGGGTCCAGCAGAATCTCGAAATCGTACGCGTTGATGCAGAGCGAAACCTTTTGTTGATTCGCGGCTCTGTTCCTGGCCCCAAAGGATTCGATTTACTGATCGAACCGTCGGTGAAGGCAAGAGGTGGCGGCGCCTCCACTGCGGGCACAGACTGATCGCGTAATTGCTGAGAAATCAGATCGAGTAACAAAGAGATAACCAAGTAGGGTGCTAAAGGCAACAGCTTTCGCGCCAGAGAACAAGAACGTAGGAACGGTAGAACAAGGAAATCAACGTGGAACACGTAGTCGTAAAAATTGATGGCTCAACCGACCGAAAGGTTAGCCTGGCCGATACCGTGTTCGGCGTGGAATACAAGGAGCCACTGGTCCACCAGGTGGTCTGCGCTTATCTAGCGGGAGCTCGATCGGGAACCAGTTCACAGAAGAATCGATCCGCTGTCAGTGGCGGCGGTGCGAAACCTTGGCGCCAGAAGGGTACGGGCCGAGCGCGGGCCGGTACCAGCCGGAGTCCTTTATGGAGAAAAGGGGGTAGAGCCTTTCCGGCGTCACCCCGCAGTTATGCCCAGAAGGTCAATC
>JBMUHF010000359.1:0-2715 GCA_050302555.1 Arenicellales bacterium
TGTTTGAGCCAGCGTTTTTCCCAGAGACGAAAGACTTTGCTGATGAGGAATACCAGCACCATATAAAACAGCATGGCGGTGATAAATCCCTCGTAGGCCAGGTAATAGCGTCCGTTCAACCAACGACCGACGCCGAGTATATCCTGAAGCGTAATCGTGCTGAGCACGACGGAACTGTGCAGCATGAAGATCACTTCGTTTGAATATGCGGGCAGAGCACGCCGAAATGCACCAGGCAACACGATTCTTCGCATCGCCTTCGTCGGCGACATGCCACAGGCGCGCGCGGCCTCAACTTCCCCTTTGGCCGTGTTCTCAATAGCGCCGCGCAGAAACTCTGTGGTATAGGCGGCTGTATTGAGACTGAAGGTAATCAGCGCGCACCACCAGGGACTGGAAAGAATCGGATTCCAAAGAAAACTTTCCCGAACGAAGTCAAATTGCGCCAGGCCGTAATAGACAAGGTAGGTCTGAACCAGCAGAGGCGTGCCCCGAAAGAAATACGTAAAACCAAATATCGGTGCATTCAACCATCGGTGGCGGTAGGCGCGTGCGATTGCGAGGGGAATAGCCATGACGCCACCGATTAGTAGCGCGAGAACGGTAATCTCAATTGTCAGCAGCGCGCCATAGAAAAACTTGTCGATATGATCGGCAATGAGCATGAAATCCAGTGGCGAGTGGTTCTCACTTACATCGACCAGGTACTCAAATAATGTGCGGTCGGTTTCGGCCATGTCGTTATGCCCTGTCGACACCGACGTTGTAGCGCCGATCCAGCCATCGCAGACCCACGTCCGAGCAGGCTGTCAGGACAAGATAGATGATCAGGACCGCAAACATGAAACTGAAGGGTTCCCGAACCGACCGTCCAGCTGTAGACGCGTTCCACACCAGGTCGTGCAGACCAATTATCGAAACCAGAGCCGTGGCCTTGATGAGAACCAGCCAGTTGTTGGTAAACGAGGGTAGGGCGTGGCGAACCATTTGAGGCCAGGTGATCCGCCGGAAAATCAGAAACGGGTTCATGCCGCAGGCAACACCCGCTTCGATCTGTCCTCGCGGAATCGCCAGAATAGCGCCCCGGAAAGTTTCCGTCATGTAGGCGCCAAAGACAAAGCCGATCGACCACACACCGGCAATGAATTGGTTGATTTCTATGTAGTCCCACCAGCCGGTCAGACTGCCGAGGTCATTGGCTATCTGCTGACCCCCATAAAAGAGCAGCATCATCAGCACCAGATCTGGTACGCCGCGTACAAGCGTCGTGTACGCACCGGCAATCTTCTGCGAGACCGGGTTGGCAGCCAGTTTTGCAGTCGCACCCACAAGGCCGAGGACAACAGAAAAAGCGAGGGAGGCGAGAGCGAGTTGAACGGTAACCGCGGTTCCGGCAAGGAGCAGGCTTCGATATTCCCAGACAGAATCCATCGGCGGGCTAGAAAAGGAACGGGCCCACTAGGGGCCCGTTCAGATCAAACAGAATGCAACGAGACAGCTTAGTTGCCGTAGATATCGACAGCAAAGTATTGATCATTCATGGCCTTGTAGGCACCGTCAGCGCGGATATCGAGAATGACCTGGCTGAGCGCGTCACGTAGCGCGGAGTCTTCCTTGCGTACGGCAAAACCGGCACCGACACCTTGGCACTCGATGTCATCGATGGCGTCACCCAGAAAATCAAACCCTTTACCAGCATCAAGTGCGAGGAACCCTTCATAGGCCTGCAGTGAGTCGGAAAGCTGAGCATCCAAACGCCCGGCCGCGAGATCCTGCCAGACTTCTTCCTGGGTTCCGTACAGAACGAGTTCGGCGCCCGGATAAAGTTTCTCGGCTGAACACTGATGCGTGGTAGCGCGCTGTACACCCAGTCGCTTACCGTCGAGTCCCGCGGCGGTACCGGCAAACCCGGCATCTTTCTTTGCAACGAGTTTGGCAGGCGTGTTGTAGTACTTCACCGTGAAGTCGATCTTTTTCTTGCGTTCTTCTGTGATCGACATAGAGGCAATGATCGTATCGAATTTCCTGGCCAGCAGGGCAGGAATCATGCCGTCCCACTCTTGTTCGACCAGCACACATTCACGATTCAATCGTTTACAGACCTCCATCGCCATGTCGATATCGAAGCCCTTGAGCGTGCCATCGGCTTCTTTCCAGGAAAACGGCGGATAGGCACCTTCAACACCAACGCGCAGCGCGTCGCCGGCTGTTGCTGTCCCGGTAACCAGAGCGAGCAGGCCGGCAAGGCCCAGCATCGTCAGTTTCTTTTTCATCATCTCTTTTCTCCCTTCGGTTGTTGGAAAATCCAGCCTGTTAATACTACACCGAGTACCCAGGACTTGCCGTCCGGCCTGCGTCAATGCAGGGCATTGGCCAAAAACTGGCGAAAACGCGCAGATACCGGGTTATCGAACATCTCGGCAGGTGTTCCCTGAGACTCAATAGCGCCTTCATGCAAAAAGATCACTTTGTTGGACACATCCCGCGCAAAGCCGATCTCATGGGTTACAACGATCATGGTTCTGCCCTCGTCGGCGAGCGTTCTCATCACCTTGAGTACCTCACCAACCAGTTCAGGGTCGAGTGCTGAGGTGGGCTCATCGAACAACATCACGTCGGGCTCCATAGCCAGTGCCCGCGCGATCGCCGCCCGTTGCTGCTGACCTCCGGAAATATGTGCCGGGTAATAGTCTTTGCGGTCCAGCATGCCAACCT
>JBMUHF010000360.1:0-1257 GCA_050302555.1 Arenicellales bacterium
AAGAGAAGTCTTTGCCGCCGTCTGGGCTTCATTTCGGGCGTTGGGTATTCCGCTGGGCGGCGACGGCGGAAAGCTCTCGGATCATCCGAGTCCGTCGGCGAAGTGGCCCGACGAGTGTAACGACTAGCGCCGCGGCAGTCACGAGATAGGCGGGCCAGACATACATCGCGTAGCCTCCCATTTGGAAAAACTCACTCATGATGACCTCTGGGTGACTAGCGCGTTGACCCACGCGGTGCGGCGTTCACTTTCTAGAATCTCCACACGCACCCGAGTCAGCACGACGCAAAGGTAGTGAAACATGAAGGCACCGGCCATGAGTAGGAGGGGAATCAGCATGCTAAGTGCGATCGACGGTTGATCGAACTTCGTCACCGTTGGACCCTGGTGGAGTGTGTTCCACCATTCGACCGAAAAATGGATGATCGGCAGATTGACGACACCAACAATTGCGAGGACTGCACCCGCCCGGGAGGCGGTACGCCGATCATCAATGGCGGCGACCAGCGCCATATAGCCAAGGTATAAAAAGAGGAGAATTAATTCTGAGGTCAGTCTCGCATCCCACACCCACCAGGCTCCCCACATGGGTTTACCCCAGAGCGATCCTGTAACCAACGCGAGAAAGGTATAGGCAGCTCCGACTGGGGCGCTTGCACGCGCTACCGCCTCGGCGAGTTTCATACGCCAAATAAGACTGACCGCACTGGCCCCGGCGAGAACCGAATAGACAAACATCGACATCCATGCTGACGGGACGTGGATATAAATGATCCGGTAACTTTCTCCCTGCTGATAATCTGCGGGTGCAAGCACCAATCCCCAATAGAGCCCAGCGGCGAACAGCGCACCACAAACGATGACTGTATACGGCAGGAGTGCCCCCGCAAGACGATAAAGTCTCGGGGGGGAGCCAAGTCGATGAAAACGAGTTAGCCAAGTGTCGGGATTGTTGCTCATCACCGTATGATTATCTCAGGGCGCAGTCCAGGGGCAGGGACGCTTTTTGCATCAGGCAAGGCTCTTTTCTTGCAGAAAAAAGCGGATGAAAGAGGCCATTGCGAGAAGGAGATTGTAATCGACAGACTGTCAGGGCGTCATGCACTTGAGACACCAGCCTAGGTCGCGTGAAGTTCACGAGAACTGTCATGTACAATTTTGATTTAACAGAATCCCGTATGTGAGCGCCATGAACAGCAAGCAATGTAATCCTTGTTGGGAATAATCGTCAGCGGCCAATGAACATCTTGAGCTTTC
>JBMUHF010000361.1:0-13036 GCA_050302555.1 Arenicellales bacterium
GGAACATTACTCATGAATGATCACATCGTTTCTGACTGGTATGAAACACAGGCACTTTCGGACGACATCTTTCTCATCCGTGAGAAGTATGTTGCGCACTGGTTGCGCTGCAATATCTGGCTGGTAAAAGGGCGCGACAGAAATCTCGTGATCGACTCTGGTATGGGGCTGTCGCCGCTGAAGCCAGGTCTGCTGGCGCTCGCGGGATCCTCCTTGACCGCAGTCATGACGCATTGCCATTTTGACCACATCGGCGGGCTTTTTGAATTTGAAGATCGACTGGGTCACCGGGCCTGCAGTGACAATTATCTTGATCCGATGTCCTGCTTCAAAAAGACCGGCGGCGAAGCGTTTGTTCGTGCGGAAACCTTCAGTGCTCTACCTTTTGACGGCTTTTCGTTCGAATCCTACAAAGTCCAACCGGCACCGCTCACGGGATATCTCGACGAGGGTGATGTTTTGGATCTTGGAGACCGGTGTTTCCAGGTATTTTCCCTGCCAGGACACTCACCCGATTCGATTGCGTTGTGGGAAAGTAAAACCGAAACACTCTTTGGCGGAGACACTATCTACGATGGCGCTTTGTACGATACGGTATATCACTCTGATCCCGATGCTTACCGTGAGAGCTTGGAAAGGCTTCGTGCGTTGCCGATACAGACTGTACACGGGGGACACTTTGGGTCTTTCGGAAGAGACCGGATGAACGAGGTGATTGAAGGTTACCTGGCCGGGGAGGGCCGACTGGTTGATCCAAACAGTTGGGTCAATCAGCAGCTCTCGTAGCCGCCAGAATCAGCGGTTGGCTCTTAGCGCGTACCACACGCCGAAGAGGATCACCCCCGAGGCCGCAATAAATACTGCCCCGAAGTCCTCATCCAGCAGGATAGCGGCGAGGATCACGCCGGAGACGGGCTGCAGAAACTGCAGTAGGGCAATGCGGGCGATGCCGCCCCGTCCAAGCGCCCAGTACCACAGGACATAGCCCACAATCGTCACACCGATCGCGAGGTAGGCGATAGCTATCCAGGTTCCGGTCGGCACTTCCAGCATCGGGGTTCCCGGTTCGACGATAAAGAGTAGCGGCAGCAGTGCCAGCGCATAAAGCCCCACGCCATAAAAGGTGGTTCCCATCGCTGGATAGCCATTGCGTTCGAGCCGCCCGCCTGCGACGTAGCCCAGCGAGGCAAAAACATTTGAGGTGAGCACCAGCAGGTCTCCACTGATGCTGGCCCCGGTTGCGCTGTCCAGACCCTGACCAAAGATCAGCAGGGCCTCGCCGGCCATCGCGATGGTGCAGCCGATCCACCAGGCACGCCCGGGCCGCTTTTTGTCCCAGGTCATGGCGATCAGGCCGGTGAAGACCGGCAGGCCCGCAAGAATCATGGACGCGTGGTTGGCTGAGGTATGGAGAATGCCCAGCGTGAACAGCACAGGGAAGGCCACAAATCCGCAGAAACCGGACAGGACCAGCAGGCGCCGCTGCGACGTATCCGCAGGCAGCGGAATCCGAAGGAGGATCGCCAGCGGCAGGGCAATCAGTCCTCCGATGACCGTGCGCAGGATAGCCACCATCATGGGCGAGAGACTGGACACCGCGATCTTGGCGGCGACCGGAGAGGCGCCCCAGAGCACCACCGTAATGAGTGCCGCAGCGAGGACCTTCATGACCGGTTAATCAGTGTTTGCGCCAGCGGATTTTGTTCTTTCGTTCGCGTTGGGCTTTGCCTGCCCGGAAACGCCCGAAGAAGAAAAATGCACCCAGACCGATCACGATAAGACCGCCGAAGATGATCTCGTTCCAGCCCATCAGTTGCGGCTACGCAGTTTGGCGAGCAAGCGCAGGATCTCGAGATACAGCCAGATCAGCGTCACCATCAGGCTGAAGGCCCCGTACCACTCAAGGTACTTGGGCGCGCCCTGTTCAGCCGCTTCCTCAATGAAGTCAAAGTCCAGCACCAGGTTCAAGGCGGCGATAGCGACCACAAAGAGGCTGAAGCCAATACCAAAGAGACCGTTACTGTGAATAAACCCGATGCTGGAGCCAAAGAATCCCATCACAAAACTGACGAGATATAAAAGCGCAATACCGCCGGTGGCGGCCACGATCATCAGGCGGAAATTCTCGGTAGGCTTGATCAGACCGCTCTTGTAGGCGAGCAGCAGCACACCGAGTGTGCCGAAGGTGAGGCCCATGGCCTGAATCACGATGCCCGGATACTGCGCCTCGAACATCGCCGAGATGCCGCCAAGCGCGAGACCTTCTGCCAGTGCATAGAGTGGCGCTGTCACGCCGGCCCACTCGCGTTTGAAGATGGTCACCAACGCCAGTATCAGCCCACCAATCAGGCCGATCCCCAAAAGTCCGCTGACCGCAGCCGGGTCACCGGTGCGAAAGAAAATGTTCCAGGTGAAGGAGGCTGTTACCAGACACAGGACCAGCAGAATCCCCGTCTTGTTGACGGTTCCAGCGAGTGTCATCCGCCCTGATGATTCAGCCTCAGCAAAGGTGGCATCCGGTTTGAATGTCCCCCCACGGAACATGGGGTTTCCGGAACGACCGAAGGTGGTCAGGGCGTTGTGCTTGGACATGGGGTGCTCCTTTAATGAGATGGTGATATTGTAGTCTGGAAGTCCGTGCATTACGGTGACGCGGCCAGGCCGCGGGCACAGGTTTGGCTGACGAAGCATTGCCCCATGAAGGTGACCTCACAGGGAGAAGCCTGTTGGAAGAAGTTTTAAGAACGCCCGAAGAGCGTTTTGAAGCGCTACCCGATTTTGCGTATCCACCGCGTTACCTTGATGACCTTGCAGGGTACGAAGGACTACGCTGCCATTACCTCGATCTTGGCCCCGCCGATGCCAGAGAGACTTTTTTCTGTTTGCATGGCGAGCCCACCTGGGCCTTTTTGTTCCGCCGGATGATTCCGGCATTTTTGGAGTCGGGCGCTCGGGTCATTGTGCCGGACCTCTTTGGCTTTGGCCGTTCGGACAAACCTACCGACCAGGATGTTTATACCTTTGATTTCCACCGCAACATGCTGCTGTCTTTTCTGGATCGACTAGAACTGAGCGGGCTGACTCTGGTGGCCCAGGACTGGGGGGGTGTGTTGGGCTTGACCTTGCCGATGGAGTCGCCGCATCGTTTCTCCCGCCTTCTCCTGATGAATACGCTCCTTGGCACCGGGGATAAGCCGCTCGGGGAGGGATTTTTGGCATGGCGCGAGTGGTGCCGGAACAACCCCGACATGGCGCCGGGCAAACTTTTAGGCCGGGCCTGCCCGCATCTGAATGATGCGGAGAAAGCTGCTTACGACGCACCGTTTCCGGATATGACCTACAAAGCAGGTGCCCGGGCTTTTCCGGAACTGGTGCCTGAGCATCAGGATGATCCCGGTGCCGAACTTTCCCGCAATGCCCGTGCCTGGTTGTCAGAAGAATGGTGCGGTGAAACCTTTATGGCGATCGGTATGACAGACCCGGTAATTCCACCGCGCGCCATGCGGGCGCTGCGTAAATCCATTCGTGGTTGCCCTGCACCGCTTGAAGTCAATGAAGGCGGACACTTTCTGCAGGAGTGGGGGGAGCCAGTCGCGCAGGCAGCATTGGCACACTGGGGATAGCACTGGTCGAGTTGAAGATGACTTCAGCAAGGCAAATAATCATGAGAGGCGGATGAGCGATTCCCCAGCACTGGATCGAAAAAGCATATTCAAAATCTATGCCGGCAGTACCGAGTTATCGCCGTTTCACGAGTGTTATGCAACGAACGATACGGTGTTGCGATCTGCCGATGGCAGTATTTACTACGCCTACGTCCGCGATTTCGACGGCAACAAGCTTTGCGCATACTGCGCAGACGAAACTTGACTCTGGCTTCTTTCCCAAGATCTTGGATGAAAATAACGCATCAGAACGCTTGATCGAACACTGCGCGATACCCGACGTCCAAAAGGTTAGTGGGTCGATACCAGGATAGATGCAGTCATGCCAGACAGAGATTTTCTCTGTAGCCCGGCATCATCAAAATTTTTTGGATCAAGCCAAGCCTCAAACATCGCTTCAAGCTGCGGCCACTCACGATCAATCGCGGCATACCAAGCAGTATCACGGTTGCGCCCTTTATAAACCGTTGCCTGGCGGAAAATACCCTCGAAGGATAGGCCCAGCCTTAACGCTGCCCGCCGTGACCGCTGGTTGAGGGAATCACACTTCCACTCGTAGCGGCGGTAGCCAAGCTTAAAGGCATGTCTCATCATCATGAACATGGCTTCAGTGGCAGCCGGTGATTTCTGCAATTCGGGAGAGAAATGAATGTGCCCGACTTCGATGGAACCACTGGCGGGCATGATACGCAGATAACTCGCTACACCTATCGCTTTGCCTTGTTGGTCGATCACCGTGTAAAACAGTGGGTCACTTAATCCGGCGACCTTTTCCAGCCAAGCCTTCAATGCCGGCAGAGAATCAAATGGTCCATAGGGTAGGTAACTCCAGTCGATGCCGTCAGCATCCTTCGCAAACGCGTCAAAAAGACCTGCTGCATGTGCCGTTGGGTCAAGGAGCGTGAGTCGACAATAGCCGCCTTCCATCGACTCTTTAGTGGGCAAAGGCGGTGGTTGCCAATCGTCGACGGTAAAGCCAAGGTCAAGATTAGAAGCTGGCATCGGATATTTGAGGTTGCGCTGGACCGGATTTTTCTGAATGTGTCGCAGGGTATCCGAGCTTTTTTCTTACCGCAACACCTGTAACCCAGTTACCTGATGGCGTGGACTCAGGTCCAGACCATTTCAGCAGGACCCAGCTGGTCACGAACCCCGTCGACCGCAAAGCCGCTAGGAAAGGTAGGTGAGATTCGGGTGGGTGTCGTATGGGTCAGTCCCTTAAGGTCGGGATTACGGGTTAAGGGCTCGCGCAGATCGCATCCCGCGATCAGCAGATCGGGCGGTGCGCCCATTGCGAGATTCACGATAGCGGCGCTGGCAATGTCGCCGCACCAGGGTCCGTCAATCCGCATCTTGATGCCGGCTTCTGTACAAAGATCCCGAATCTGTCGGGCGATGCTGAGTCCGCCGATTAATGCGGGCTTGATGCACATGCCAAAGGCCGTGCCATCGTGAACAGCACGCTTTGCGGCATCAAAATCCCTGCTGGTCTCGCCGTCTAGGAGTATTTGTGTATCGAAAGTCTCGAGGAGATTCCGATTCTCCTCGTAGGACGCACAGGGCTCTTCCCAAATCAGCCGGGGATCCTGAATTGCACCAATCGCTTTGCCCGCCTGGGCGGGCGACCATCCACCGTTGGCATCAACCAAAAGGGTCTGAGATCCGTGCATGAGATCGAGTGCCGTTCGGATGAGCCCGAGCTCATGCGCCAGGCTATATACCCCAACCTTGAGCTGGATGACCTTTCGTTGCACCCCAGCCATCGAAATTCTTTGGCAGACGCGATCGGGCTGCTCCTCGGAGACTGAAAAATAGTCCTCGATGCTCGTATTAAGTGTGCCACCGAGTACGTCCGCGAAGCCAACACCGGCTTGTCGCGCCAGAAGATCGTAATAGGCTGTCTCCAGGCCAAAGGTGATTCCGTTCCAAGAAGCATCTTTTTCCTGAAGTTGGTCGATGAGCCCACGCAGTGTTGTGTCAGACTGCCCAACGAGTTCTGCGAGCAGAGTGGCTGTCTCCAAATAGCGCGCAAGACGCTCTTTTGGCTCAAGCGCCGGGGCAGGCACGATCTCTCCAAGACCACAAACGCCATCGTCGGTATGCAGGCACAAGACCTGGCCGAAAGTGGTTTCCTGGACGACGTGGGACATCTTGTAGGGCCCATCCCGGAATGGAATCTTGAGATCCCAGAGTTCAATCTTGCTCAGACGCACGAGTCGAATACCGGTTTTGGTCTGACGGTTGGTTTCCTCAAAACAGGATGAAGTTTATTGATCCTTTAGGACCATTGCCTGATAAATCAGACGGGCGAAGTGCTGCTGCACAGGATCCCAGTAGGGAGACAGTACGCCGCCGTTAAAGCCGTCGGACAGGCGGCCTCTTTGCATTCTTTCCAGAATACCAATGTCTTCAAGGTTAAGGGCGTGCCAGTTCTTGATGACTGCCTCGCGGGCACCCTGATACTGCTTACCGCTCGCACCATCACCAACAAAGTAGAGACTGATCGTTTCCCTGCTGCATTTTGCGCTGATCGGCGTCGTGACCAAGGTCACCAGTTGGTCAGGGAAAATCTCAAACGCGAAATTCGGAAAGAGTACAAACCAGTCACCGCGCTTTTTCTTGTGCTCTGGTAGGTCTGGGAAATAAGGAAGACCTTCACCGCGGGCGGGATCGGTGTTCTTAAATGAATAGCCGCACGACAGAATATGATCTTCAAAGGTGGGCGCATCCCGTTCTGCCATCGGCACAAACGAGTGCAGCCAGGGGTGGCAGGAAAATACGTGATACGGCTCAATGAAATTCTCCACCGCGAGTTTCCAGTTGGCCTCGATATCAAAACTCAAACTGCCGCCGGGCCCGAGGGACTCCAGATCGTAATCGCCAATCTTTTCAACTACAGGAGCGATGTGCGACGAGAAAGGGCCAGCGTTGCCGGAGAGGTTGACGAATATCCAGTCATGCCACGTATGACATGCTACCTCTTTGAGATTTGTGGCGGCACAGTCCTCGGGTTTCGTGTCGTGCTGGTCGCCCCCGAAAAAATGGGGTCGGGCGAGGAGCGTACCCTTGAGGCTGTAGCTCCACGAATGATTCGGACAGACAATGTTGCGGCAGCCGGATTTGGGTTCTTCGACGAGTGCTGCACCGCGGTGAATACAGACATTATGAAATGCCCTAATGATGCCGTCGGAATCTTTGGTTAGGAGCAGGGACTGACCTGCGACCTCCACCGGCCGGACGGATCCCGTTTTGGACAGAAGATGTGCAAACTCAGCGAAGACCCAACTGTTTTTAAATACACAGTCTCTTTCGGCCTCGAAGAAGTCGGGATCCACGTAAGCGGCATTGGGCAGCGTAGACCCTTCTGCTGTTGACGCGCTCAGGCGTTCCCACAGGGTTGAGTCAAACCACTCATTACCGTTCATGAATTACTCCTGTTGCCGGCAGCAGTGAATTTACTCAATCATCCATGCCGCTTTAAACCCCTCAAGGACTGCCTCTTCAACGGTCCGAGGGGCCAACGCATCACCGATTGTTTTGATCTGAAAGGGTTCCGTATCCTGGGCCTTTAGCTCACTTACCCAATCACAATCATTGTTCGACCGGGGTGGGTAGCAACTGACAACCGCGTCTACATCTTCACAAATAATAGCTTCACCATTGATGGTATGTTGAAAAAACGCAGTTTGGTCTTCGGCTCCAAAAAATCGCGCATAGCAAGTCAATTCGACGTTGAGACTTTCAAGTTCACCAAGCCATTGATCCCGCACAATCGCAGGAATGGACTCGCCGCAAGTGCTTGCCCCTGAGAAAAGCCTGACCTTATGTCCGCTCAGTGCAAGCATGTGAGCAACGCCCATTGCGGACCAATCCGAACTCCAGTCAGCAATCACCACATTTTGACCCGCGGGTTTTTCACCAGCGATGACCGACCATGCGCTCAGAAACTGTGTGCCGTTGATCTCAACTTCAGGGAGACGCGGAACAGCTCCTGTACTGACAATGACGACATCGGGGCCTATGGTGTCGAATGCTTCTGGACTTGCTGAAGACGACAAGCAGACTTGAACAGAATTACGATCAAGTTCGCCTATCAAGTTGGTGGTGACACCACCAAATTCAGATCGGCCGGGTAGTTTTTCAGCTAAATTGACTTGTCCGCCTAGTTTGGGTTGTTTTTCATAAAGGACGACTTCGTGTCCTTGGTCTGCCGCGGTAACGGCCGCCTTCATACCGCCTGGACCGCCACCGATCACCCACACCAAGCGTCTGGGTCGAATTGATCGGGGTCGAAACTCCAGTTCCCGGCCGGTAACTGGATTCTGTATGCAGGAAATCGCATGATGGGTCAGGCGATGACCGACACAGGCCTGGTTACAACCAATGCACGCGCGGACATGTTCACTCCGGTTCGCGGCTACTTTATTGGGAAACTCCGGATCAGCAATCAAGGCGCGTACCATGCCGACCATATCTGCTTTGCCTTCGCTCAATATCTGTGACGCAGCTTGAGCTTGGTTGATACGCCCGGCAACGAGTACAGGCTTGGCAATTGCAGACTTAAGTTGTGCAGCATCATCGGCAACAAAAGCCGGCGGTACCGCCATGGGAGGAAATACATGAATCCAGCCGTCGGGCGAGGAAGATGAGCCCGAAATCACGCTGAAATAATCCAGATGACCCTCTTTCTCCAGAGTCTGGCAGACTTTAATCGCCTCTCCCGCCTCCATGCCGAATTGAGTTTTCTCATCAAGCGTGATTCGAATACCGAGTGTTTTTGAGCTCCCAATAGCCCCCCGGGTTTTTGCGATCGACTCAGATAAAAACCGCATACGGTTTTCCAAACTGCCGCCGAACTCGTCATCACGGCGATTGGTAGCGGGATTAAGAAACTGCCCGATCAGGTATCCCTGGCTCGCTAGTATTTCAATACCGTCGAGTCCGGCTTCAGCAAGACGTGCGGCCGCTGTAGCGTAACTTTCAATGACTTCCCAGACCATATCGTTAGGCATGGGGACTGGCACCACCCGATAGCGGTCATCAGGGGTGTCAGATGCTGAAAAGACTAAGGGTCGGGATCCATCATGACTGTACCGCACTGATCGGCCCGCATGAAATAACTGACCAAACACAGCTGCCCCATGCGCGCCGCACGCGCGAGACAATTCTTTCATTCCAGGAATGATGTCATCACGCCCGGCATTGAGATATGCCGATTCAAAGGCAAAGCTTGGATGGAAGGCCATGCCCTCCAGGATAATCAGTCCAGCTCCTCCCCTTGCCCGGGCTTCATGGTAGGCAATGAGTTCGTCGCTGACGAGACCATCGGCCCCCAATGTTGTCCCATGTGGCGGGTTGAAAATTCTGTTTCTTAGTTGGGTTGGACCAAGAGTTATTGGCTCAAAAAGGTTTTCGTACATGGGTAATGGCTAAAGAGGCCAGAGGTGATCGATGATTTGAACTTTGCGTCAACAGAGGCAGATTAGGCATCTATAGGTATCGCATAATAAAAGGTACAAGTGTACAATTTATTCAATGAAAGAAACAACTGTACCAATTAAGACAATCCCTGAGCCGGTACAGGTATTGCAGTATCTGACCGAGTCCCTACCTAACCTCACGCCAGAACTCCAGAAAACTGCAGCTTATGTCCTGGAGAATCCCAATGAGATTGGGGTTAGCTCGATCCGCGAGATCGCAGCTAAAGCTAAGGTTAAACCAAACTCGCTGGTTCGGATGGCGCGCAGAATCGGTTTTGAGGGATATGAGAATTTTCGCCAGCCGTTTCGGGAGCAGATCCGTCACGGTAATTACGTCTATCGCGATCAGGCGAAATGGCTGCAGTCGCTCAGTTCTGGAGGCGTGCAAGACAGTATTTATGCAGAGGGCGCTGCCGCAACTATCGCCAATATGGAAAAACTGTACGCCATAAATAAGTCAGTTGATCTCAAGGCTGCCGCGGATGAAATTGTGAACGCGCACAAGACTTACGTATTGGGTGTAGGCCTGGTCAATGCAGTGGCGACCAACTTTGCTTATCTCGCCAACATGGCAATTGATAATGTGGTCTCGATACCCCAGGAAGGTTCGGTACCGGTCGATGGACTGGTTCATGCCGATAACAAAGATGTATTGCTTGCCATGACTTTCAAACCTTACCGCCGGGAAGTGGCGGAGGCAGTAGAAACAGCGCGTACACAGGGAGTAACAATTATTGCGGTATCCGATAGCCCCGCGTCACCGATTTTTGAGGGCGCTGATTATCAATTCCAAATATCTGTTGATACGCCCTTGATGTTTATATCAACTGTCGCGCTTTCAGCTTTGTTGGAATCATTGATGGCATTTGTGATTTCAGATCTCGACGAGTCGGTTATTGCCAGTATTGAGCGCTTTCACCAGCGTCGGTATGACCTGGGCATCTATCTGGAGGAAAACACCTAAGAGTATGAGCGATGCGCAGACATATGGGTATGAGGTTGTCCGCACCCTTGAGGCGGCCTTTTACACCAGCGAGTCCATTTACCAGAAGGAGCGCAATACACTGTTTACCCGGACCTGGCAGTACGCCGGCCATCTCTCTCGGGTTGCGAATCCCGGAGATTATTTCAGTTTTGAGATTGCAGGACAGGGGCTCTTTTGTATCCGCGACAACAAGAATGTGCTTCATACCTTTTATAACGTCTGTCAGCATCGAGCCCATCAGATCGTAGAAGGCCAGGGTGAGGGTAAGAAGACGCTTGTCTGTCCATACCATGCGTGGTCGTATCATCTCGATGGACATCTCTTGCGCGGGCCGAATACCGAAGTGGTGCCCGCGCAGGTTCGCGAGAAAATTTGCCTGACCCCGGTGCGCACCCAGGAATTCTGTGGGTTCATTTTTGTCAATCTCGATGATGATGCCGATCCGATGGAGGACTGGTATCCGGGTGTCGAAGCCGAACTGCGTGACTTTGTCCCCCAGATTGACCGTTTGGCGCCCGTTGAGACCATCCGAGCTGATGAGAAGTGCAACTGGAAGGTATCGGTCGAGAACTATTCAGAGTGTTATCACTGCCGAATCAATCACCGGACCTTTTCCACCGGAGTGGTCAAGCCGGACACCTATGACATCCAACCACAGGGTTATTGTCTTCGCCATACTACCGAGTGCCAGAATCTAGAGAAGATGACCTACCCGATAGATCTCTCTTCGAACAAGCATGCTGGTGATTATTCATCCTGGTACCTGTGGCCAACATTTTCGTTTCAGGTTTATCCGGGAAATGTGCTCAATACCTATCATTGGCAGCCCACCGCGGTGGATGCCGTGACCATTGCGCGCGGGTGGTTTACCGTCGAGGGTATCAGTTCGGCGGTAATTCACGATCTCGCAGTGCAGGACCGGGAGACCACCGTTGAAGAAGACATTTACCTTGTGGAATCCCAGCAGCGCGGATTTAACAACCGCGGCTACCGACCAGGGCCGCTGGTCGTGGATCCAAAGGGGGGTGTCAATTCAGAGCACTCCATCAAAGCTTTGCAGCAATGGATGCGCGATGCAGTGACATCAATGTGAGGGTTTAAGCATGAGCACCTACACCAAACCCGCTCACTGGGCGGATCCGAAAAATAAACTCTTTCCTCACCAGGTGGGTTTCACCTGCCCGCCTTATGACTGGGACGCTGCGCCAACGGATTTTCAGCGCATGGCGCCCGATTCGGTCGGGGTGCATGGCCGGATGCTGCACGTACCCGACTATACCCACCGACTGGATCAACGCAGGCAGAACTTTAGTCTGCTGGAAGAGTTTGTGGAGTGTATGGCCAACAATGGCGCGGATGTCTGCGGTCAGGTCGGCTCCAACTGGGTGCACGCCAGTGGCCTGGGGGTAGAGGGGATTCGTGAACATTGTGAAATGCTGACCGAGAAATACGACACGCCTTTTCATATGGCGGGTTACGCCATGGTTGAGGCATTGCGTGATCAGAACATCGAGAAGGTTGCGCTGAATGCGGCCTATCATCGACCCGAGTGGTGGCAGGGAACCGTCGGTTTCCTGACAGAAGCCGGTTTCGATGTCGTCTGGGCCGGCAACTTTCATGATCAGGGCTGGTTTGCCACGCAGGAGGAAATCAACCAGTGCATCTGGTGCTTTGATGGAGATCTTGCCCAGAAAAGTTTTCAGTACGTGGCGGAACAGGCCCCGCAGGCAGAGGCGTACCTCATTAACGGTATGTGTAACTTCCGCTCCGGTCCCAATGGTCAGGCACAGCGGCCAATTCATCATGAAGTCGCCATTGAAGACATGCTTGGCAAACCCATGATCAGCCATGACAATGCTCTTTACTGGAGAATTCTTAAGACCTTGGGCCTTGCCCCAGTAACGCAGCAGGGACAGTTGCTCTCCTCTTTAAAAGTCGAATAGAAAATGCACAAGATCCTCGTACTGTGGTCTACACCCCGTTCGACTTCGACCGCCTTTGAGTGGATGATGCGCCAGCGCGGTGATATGCAGTGCTTGCACGAGCCTTTTGGAGAATGGTGGTACGAAGGAGATGGCGCCCTCTGGCCAAGGTTAACCCCCGAGAGCCCAAGAAAGCCGGGACTCACTTTTGAGACGGTCTGGTCCCGCATGAAATCTGTAGCAGCGAAGGGGCCCGTTTTTTCCAAGGACTTTCCGCATTACATCGAGAATTACTGGACGGACGAGTTTCTCCAGTACTTCAATCACTCTTTTCTGATACGCGACCCCGCCAAAGTAGTGACCAGCGTGCAAAAGCGTTGGCCCGATGTTCATCTCAAGGAACTGGCATTTCTGGAACAGCGCCAGCTCTTTGACCGTCTCTGTGATCGTGATGGAAAGGCGCCGCCTGTACTGGACAGCGATGACCTGCTGTGGGATCCACAAACCATGGTGGCGGTGTATTGTGAGGCTGTCGGTATCGACTTTGTGCCTGAAGCCCTCACTTGGGAGCCTGGGTCCGCGACCGAAGACTATAGTTGGTTCGACGGGGGTTCCTGGCACGAGAAACTCAAGGGCTCCACTGGGCTTTCTCCTCAAGAGCCCGGATTTACCGACATCAGCACGGCTCCCGATTATGCGAAAGAGTTATATGAAGAGGTTCTGCCACACTATCAGCATCTTCATGCGCATCGGCTCCAGCCTGCCAACACACCCTTGAGCACATAGCGGAGATCGGCAAATGAAGATCACCTCGGTTAAGGCTTATCAGGTGGATCTGCCTTATATCGGCGGAACTTATTTCTGGGGAAAGGGAAACGCCATCCGGGTTGCGTCTACGACAGTTATGGTTCTAGAGACCGATGCCGGCATCAGCGGCTGTGGTGAGAGCTGCCCCATCGGCGGTAACTATCTTGCCGCCTATCC
>JBMUHF010000362.1:0-6794 GCA_050302555.1 Arenicellales bacterium
TCGGTGAACACCCCAATGGTCGACGGACTTTTGGTCACAGCCTGATTATTAATCCATGGGGAGAGATTGTTGCCGAGCGTGCCGGTGGCCCAGGTGTGATCTTCGCCTGCCTTGATCGTGTCGACGCGGCACAAAGGCGCCGGCAGTTTCCTGCGCTTGAGCACAGGGTGCTTAAGGGTTAGCGAGCACGCGTCCTGTGTCTGAAAAATTTTCTGAATTGCAACCGGGTAGTTTTGTTTATGCGCTGCCGAACGCGCTGGATCTGGACTTTTGCCAGCAGGTGATCGGTCGTTTTGAATCCGCAACAGACCAACACCATCAGGGTGCGATGGGTCCGGGGACTGTGGTCGATGACACGATAAAGCGTTCGACGGACCTTCGCATCACTGGACTTTCGCAGTGGCGGGACGTTGACGAGAGGTTGCTCAAGTCATTGCAGCACGGCCTTTCTCTGCTAAGCGGTCTGCACCCCTTTTTCTCGAGCAACGCGTTTAGGGATATGGGTTATCAGCTGCAGCGAAGTGCGCCAGGAGAGTTTTATCGCTGGCACGTCGATAGCGGCCCGGGCCCGCTCAGCCAGCGCCAGCTCGTGGCCATCTGGTACCTCAATACGGTGTCTGAACCGGGTGGTGCTACCGAGTTCTTTCATCAGCAAGTCCAAGTTCGTCCAGAGGCCGGAAAACTGCTGCTGTTTCCGCCGTTCTGGACCCACCTGCATCAGGGAGAAACGGTTGGCGCCGGTCACAAATACATCGCGACGACCTGGGTCTGTTTTGCCTGAGTGGGGGCCTCAAGATGTCGGGATGTTGCCCCCCGGCTAACCCCGGTCTGTTATCTGCTCCCCGGGCTCGGGGGATTAGATAAAGAGATTGACATTGGATTCCCCGGCGTGCTCAAAGTAGGTTGCCGCACCGCCGAGGTCGATCTCGTCGATCAGGTCCTCGTGCTTGATGTCGAAAAGGTCGATGGTCATCTGGCAGCCGATCATTTTGACGTCAGCCTCCAGACAGAGATTGCGCAGTTCCGCAACGCTTGCAACACCTTTGGATTTGATGGTGTTCTTCATCATGCCGGTCATCATCGCCTGCATCCCTGGAATTGCGGTGCCCAGTACGGGAAACCACTTGTCCATGCCCATCGGCATCGGCATTCCAGGATTGCCAAGCGGACTTACCGAAAGACTCAGATCTTTTTTCAGCAACTGCAAACCGTAAAAGGTGAAGAACATGGTCACGTTGTAACCCAACGCGGCCGCGGTTGAAGACAGGATAAAGGGCGGGTAAGCCCAGTCGAGAGTCCCCTTGGTGGCAATGATAGTGAGGTTCTTTTCACTCATGACAGACCTCCAGACAGTTGGGCGAGAGACAGCCGGCAAACCTTGCGGAGCGGCGACAGCCGTGGATAGACGGCTTAGCCGCCTTTTTTAAGAAGGAAGTGGAACTCTCCGTTGTTCTCGGAGGATCCCATCAGTTCGTTGCCGGTTTGTGTCGCAAAAGCCTCGAAGTCTTTTACCGAACCGGGATCCGTCGCAATAATTTTGAGCACTTCGCCGGCACTCATGCCATTGAGCGTTTTCTTTGCGCGCAGGATTGGCAGCGGGCAGTTAAGGCCTCGCGCGTCCAGCTCCTGGTTGAAATCAGACATAGTCAAATCTCCTCATCTTAGGATTGGGGTGTTTTAAGTTAAGTCGAAGGTGTTCGTTTCGCTATTTACCAATTTCGGTATCGGGTACGTTTCCATCAGGTTGTTGATTCTGGCGGTGCCCGGCAGATCATCCGGGCCGAATCTGCCGCGGGTAGGCCAGGGTCTCGAAAGATCATATATTAGAAGTTAACCAAATTTTAAAACACAAAGCTTCTAAGTGCAAAAGGGAATATTTTCCGGTTGTCAGGCGCTTGCAAGGCGCTGGCGAATGGCAACGAGTTCAAGACAAAGGGTAACAATCTCCATGGCCTGACGGATATCCTCCAGCGGTGGAAAGCTTGGCGCCAGTCGGATGATCCGGTTCTGGGGATCCAGGCCATAAGCGAATGGCGCGCCGGCTGGCGTCAGTTTGACTCCTGCCTCGGCCGCCATCTCAATGACGGGTCGTGCGCAGTCATCGGGACCCGTGACACTCACAAAGTAACCTCCACTGGGATTCGACCAGGTCGCGATACCCTTACCACCAAGGTCCCGCTCAAGGATCTCCTGTACCAGGGCAAATTTGGGTTTCAGCAGTTCACCCACCTGGGTCATATGCGCGCGCAAACCATCAATGTCTCCAAAGAAGGTCAGGTGGCGGAGTTGGTTCAGTTTATCGGGACCTATGGTTTGTACGGAAAGGTGACGTCGCGCATCGTTGATGTTTGCAGGGCTTGAGGCCATTGCCGATACACCGGCACCGGCCATCGTCATTTTAGAGGTCGAAGTGAACATCAGCACCCGGTCGGGGTTGCCAGCGTCACGACAGGCGGTGAGGATATCGGGCACCGGTTGGCGCTCCTCACCAAAATGATGTTCTGCATAAGCGTTATCCCAGAAGATGCGAAAGTCTGCCGCCGCTTCCATAGTAGCGAGTCGTTGGGCAACGCTTTCGCTATAGGTGATACCCGTGGGATTGCTGTAGCGGGGTACGCACCAGATACCCTTGACCGAAGGGTCAGCGACAAGTGTTTCGACGTGATCCATATCCGGCCCGTCTTCAGTCATCTCGACGTTGACGAGTTCAAAACCCAGGTGTCCGGTAATCTCGAAGTGGCGATCGTAACCGGGTGCCGGGCATAAAAAGCGGATCGTGCCCTGCTGACCCCAGGGTTTGTCTCCGCCTGGCACGCCGAAAAGCATTGCCCGTGCGACGGCGTCATACATCATGGTCAGGCTACTGTTGCCACCGACAATCACATCTGCATGTTGACAGCCAAGGATATCGGCAAAGAGTTTTTTCATTCCCGCCAGTCCGTCGATACCGCCGTAGTTACGACAATCGGTATTCTCCTGATCAAAAAACTGCCCTGCGCCTGGAAGGGCCAGCAGGGAGTCTGCGAGATCAAGCTGTTCGGGGGCAGGTTTACCCCGGGTCATGTCCAGAGACAGACCGGCTCTGGAGGCCGCTTCATAGCGCTGCTGCAGTTCGTTTCCGCGCGCCTTCAGCGCCTCTTGGCTGTCGTCGTGAAGCATGGCTTTCTCCTGGGTCGGCCCGGGACCGGCAAAGACGGCGGCGAGACCCGGTCTGGGGTTGGCTTACCGGCCCGGCGATTCTAAAGCGCGGGCCGGACGAATCCAAACGGCAGGAATTTTGGGCTTTGGTAAGATCATCATGTGAGCGCAGCCGGGTTTAAATCAAGATATCGCCGGTGGGTGTTCGCCACTGCCCTGGCGACTCCTTTTTGGCTTTTGGCCCAGCTGCCGGTTGCCCATTCCGGCGAATTGTTGGTGCCGTTACAGACCGGTATCGTCATCCCCCCCGAAGAAGAGGCTATGGGCCGTGAGTTCATCGCTGCAGCCCGCCAGCAGATGAATTTCGTTGAGGATCCGTTGCTGGTTCGCTACGTAGAGACCCTTGGCAACCGGCTGGCCGCCAGTCTTGAAGGAGATACGGAACGTTTGCGGTTTTTTCTCATTGAGAACAGGCTCATCAACGCGTTTGCCGGGCCTGGAGGGCGGCTGGCCATTTTCACGGGACTGATCACCACGACGCGCACCGAAGCAGAACTTGCCTCGGTGATGGCTCATGAATTGGGACATGTCGCCCAGCGTCACCTTCCGCGTATGATGGAACGCGCCAGCCGTCGGCAAATCCCCACGACGGCAGGAATTCTGGCGGCGATTCTTTTGGGCGGGCAAGCGGGAGCGGCCGCGATGGCGGCGACCACCGGCGCGTCGATGTCAGACCAGTTACGGTACAACCGTGAGTTCGAGCGTGAAGCGGATGTGTTGAGCCTTAGCATACTGACGGACGCCGGCTATCCCGCAGGCGCGATGATGGATTTTCTCAAGAGGCTCGATCAGGAAAATCGATTACAAAGTTCCGAGGTGCCGGAGTATCTCAGAACCCACCCGTTGACTCAGAACCGGCTTGCACTGGTTGAAAGCCGGTTGCGTAAATATGGTGATGTTGCCGACAACCCCTCACTCGATTACCACCATGCGCACGCTCGTGTCCGGGCGATGTTCGAAGGCCCTGGTGGTGAGGGATCCATTGCCGGGTTTCTCCACGAGGCAGAGTCAGCAGATGCGCTAATA
This sequence comes from Arenicellales bacterium, assembly GCA_050302555.1. Lineage (GTDB taxonomy): Bacteria > Pseudomonadota > Gammaproteobacteria > Arenicellales > UBA868 > UBA868. The sequence goes on from JBMUHF010000362.1 coordinate 4,225, forward strand.
GCAAGAGCGGCGCGCTATGGCCTGGTGCTTGCATTGATTCAGCAGGGCGATCACGTGGGCGCTATAGAGGCCGCCGCAGGATTGCGTGCTGATTATCCCGAATACCCGCTTTACGATATTGCTCTTGCGGAGGCGTTGCTGGCGGATGGCAAAGCAGGTCGGGCGATCGAAGTTCTCGAGTCGACAGGGGATAGAGGCGATAGCTCCGTCCCTATCGCCTACTACCTAGCGGACGCACTCATGAAATCAGGCCGACTGGACGATGCGCGGCTGCGCCTTCGAAGCGCATTGAGGCGATCACCTTCGGATAGTGCTCTGTATAAGCTTCTTGCCCGGGTTGAGGGTGAGCGCGATCAATGGGCCCAGTCATTTCAGGCAATGGCGGAATATTCTTTTTTGCGCGACGAGCTGGACCAGGCGCTCAGTCATCTGCAGACCGCGATGATACACACTGCAGACAGCGCCTATCTTAAAGCCAGTATTGATGCGCGAATCAAGGAAATTGAGAGAAACCGGGGCAAAACAAAGTAAGTTGGACTTGCTCAGAAAATGCATGTACCTATCGATAAGCAGAATCGATAGGGCTTTAAGATGCCTTTCCTTGCCACTGGCCGAAAAATTCGGTTAAATGCCGGTTATTACGTTATTAGTAGAAATTATCTCACTTATTAGATAACTAACCACGAGCACCGCGTTTCTTTGGGAGAAGTGCGCGGCGCTGGCAACCGGAGGATAACTATGCACAAGTTTAAACGTGCGTTCTTGACAGCTGCTGCAGCGATTTCACTGGTCGCAACGACTGGTGTGACTTCGGTCGTCCAGGCAGGCGAATGGCCTACTGAAAAACAATGCAAGGCCGGGGCTGCCAAGGATGGAGACAACATCATCAAGGGCTGGTGCGTTGCGGTGAACCGAAGGGGCGGCAACTGCCTTGCCTGTCACCAGGCAATGGTGACTCCCTGGCCGGAAGGCTTTCCTCCGGGAGGCAATATTGCACCTCCACTCGTTGCGATGGCGGCGCGTTACCCAAATCGTGAAGATCTTCGTGCTCAGATCTGGGATCCCACGGCAAAGAATCCCCTGACCTCGATGCCGCCGTTTGGCAAGCACAAGTTGATCAGCGAAGAAGATATCGATCTGCTGGTGGACTGGTTGCTTTCGATTTAAGCATCCCACATTCTAGGTACTTGAGGAATAGATCCACCTTGGCGGGGCTTAGGTCCGGATCAGATACCTTAAGACTTCTAGATAAAGATAACGATCAGAAAACCCGATTCATTCATTAAGAGAAGGCAAAAGTTATGAAACGCAGAATTTTTCTTAAAGGCTCGCTAGCGACGACCACACTCATGGTAGCCGCTAGTGCTGGCATGCTCACCCCGACACGGGTGCTCGCGTCGGCCTGGCCGAAGGCAGCGTTTGAGGCAAAAACCGAAGCTGAGGCGCTTAACGCATTTTTTGGCACCTCAGACGTAGCGCAAAGTGATCAGGTCTCCATCAAGGCGCCCCTTCAGGCCGAAAATGGTGCCGTCGTCCCGATTAAAGTAATGACGTCACTAGAAGATGTAGAGGGGATCGCAATCTGTGCGATCAAGAACCCGAGGCCCTATACCACTTCCCTGCGGGTTTCAGGTGGAGGCGGAGGTTTATACAGCACGCGTATCAAGATGGGCCAAACCTCTCCGGTGAATTGCTATGTGAAGGCAGGCGGAAAGCTCTACATGGCATCCCAGGAAATCAAAGTCACCGTCGGTGGTTGCGGCGGCTAACTCGACAGAATCAAGCAGGAGAAGTGTGATGGCATCGACCAAGATGAAGATCAAAAAGAGCAAGGGCGGGGGCTACGAGGTCATGGTCCTGGCTAAACATCCGATGGAAACTGGAAACCGTAAAGATAAGAAAACTGGCGAGAAAATTCCTGAGCATTTTATTGAAAACATGGAATTTTCAGTTAATGGAGAAGTCGTAGCGCAAGCAAATCTAGGCACGGGTGTGTCAAAGAATCCCCTGATTGGTGTAGGCATCCCTAATGCAAAGCCGGGCGATAAAGTGACCGTCAGTTGGGTAGATAACAAGGGTGAAAGCGACAGCGCGGAAAAGGCTGTTAAGTAGAACGCAACGTGCTGATGCGGGCATGATGTGACTACAGTCATCGTTCGGGCTCAGCGATCTGAGGAGAAGAAAATGAAGAAACTGGTATCACTGACGCTGGCAGCAGGGCTTGCCGTAGTAGGGACATCAGCTGTACAGGCCATTTCCGAGTCGGAGATCCAACAGGACATCGAGGCCTTCCAGGGCTATTTCCTGAAGCGCTTTCCGGGCCTGACCATTGAGGATTTCCAGGATGGCGTGAATGCCGTGCCGCAGTACGCACACCGTCGGGCGAACTGGGAATTGGCAATGGAATTTCCGCCCTACGAGCCGGAGATGGAAAAGGCTGCCGAGGAGTGGAATGCGCCTTTTAAGAACGGTAAGTCGATGAATGGCTGTAATTTGGCGGCAGGGAATGCTTATCCGGTGTTTGATGCATCGACAGGTGACCTTCGTACCATCGTCGGTGATATCAATGC
>JBMUHF010000363.1:0-1243 GCA_050302555.1 Arenicellales bacterium
TCTAGTTAGCCCAAAAATCAAGCAATGATCTTCGAGACCACCCCGGCACCAACGGTGCGGCCGCCTTCACGAATCGCGAAGCGCAAACCTTCTTCCATAGCGATGGGGTTGATGAGTTCTGCCTTCAGTTTGACATTGTCACCGGGCATTACCATTTCCACACCGTCGGGCAACTGGCACTGGCCAGTAACGTCGGTGGTACGGAAGTAAAACTGTGGGCGATAACCCTGGAAGAAGGGAGTATGCCGACCACCCTCTTCTTTAGACAGAATATAGACTTCGGCTTCGAACTGGGTATGTGGGTTAATACTGCTCGGATGAGCCAGCACCTGGCCGCGCTCAACTTCTTCGCGCTTGGTACCACGCAGCAATACGCCGACATTATCGCCAGCCTGACCTTCGTCGAGGAGTTTGCGGAACATCTCGACACCGGTACAGGTGGTCTTCTCGGTGTCCTTGATACCGACGATCTCGATTTCCTCACCGACCTTGATCACGCCACGCTCGATACGACCAGTCACCACCGTACCGCGACCGGAGATGGAGAATACATCCTCGATGGGCATCAGGAAGGCGCCATCCACAGCCCGCTCGGGCTGGGGGATATAGGAATCCAGTGCTTCGGCGAGCTTAGCAATTGCGCCAGCGCCGATATCCGACTCATCACCTTCCAGCGCCTTCAAAGCACTGCCGGTGACGATCGGGGTGTCATCGCCCGGGAATTCGTAGCTTGAGAGCAGGTCACGAACTTCCATCTCAACGAGTTCCAGCAATTCTTCGTCATCGACCATGTCAGCCTTGTTCAAAAAGACCACGATGTAGGGCACACCCACCTGACGGGCAAGCAGGATGTGCTCACGGGTCTGGGGCATCGGGCCATCGGCCGCAGAGACCACCAGGATCGCGCCGTCCATCTGGGCAGCACCGGTGATCATGTTCTTGACGTAGTCGGCGTGTCCCGGGCAGTCGACGTGGGCATAGTGCCGGTTTTCGGTTTCGTACTCGACGTGAGCGGTGGCGATGGTGATACCGCGCTCGCGCTCTTCAGGGGCATTGTCGATCTCATCGAAGGCCTTTACATCCCCACCAAACTTGGTTGACAGCACCCGGGTCAGGGCAGCGGTCAGGGTGGTTTTGCCATGGTCAACGTGACCAATGGTGCCAACGTTCACATGCGGTTTACTCCGCTCGAATTTCTCTTTCGACACTTTCTGATTTCCTCAACAGTGCGTGGTTAACTGGC
>JBMUHF010000364.1:0-11198 GCA_050302555.1 Arenicellales bacterium
GGGCGGCGTGGTCGGCTGCTCGGTGCTCTACCATTTGACAAAGTTGGGATGGACCGACGTCATGCTGGTTGAGAGATCGGAACTGACCTCCGGTTCCACCTGGCATGCTGCGGGCGGCTTTCATACCCTGAACGGCGATACCAACATGGCCGCACTGCAGGGCTACACCATCAAACTCTATCGTGAACTGGAAGAGTTAACCGGAATGTCTTGCGGCCTCCATCACGTCGGCGGCGTTACTCTGGCGGACACTCCCGAGCGGATGGATATGCTCAAGGCGGAAAGGGCCAAACACCGCTACATGGGATTGGAAACGGAAATTCTCTCTCCTGCGGAGATTCGCGAAGTTGCGCCGGTTACCAACACTGAAGGTGTGCTCGGAGGCTTGTACGATCCGCTCGATGGGCACCTCGACCCTGCTGGCACTACCCATGCCTACGCGAAAGCGGCCCGCCTGAATGGTGCTCAAATTGAACTGCACACGATGGTCACGCAGACCAATCTCAACGCCGAGGGTAGTTGGGAAATTGTGACCGACAAGGGGACTGTAATCGCTGAACATGTCGTAAACGCCGGCGGTTTATGGGCAAGGGAAGTTGGTGCTATGGCTGGGGTCTATTTGCCGTTGCATCCCATGGAGCATCAATACGTTGTCACAGACGATATCCCGCAAATATACGAGCGTGACCGGGAGCACCCGCACGTGATGGACCCCGGGGGTGAGAGTTACCTGCGTCAGGAGGGTCGGGGCCTTTGTATCGGTTTTTATGAACAGGCGTGTAGGCCATGGGCGGTTGACGGTACACCCTGGGATTTCGGGCACGAACTCCTGCCGGACAACCTCGACAAAATCAGCGATTCGATCGCTTTTGCCTACCAGCGTTTTCCCGTACTGGAGACCGCCGGAGTGAAGACAGTTATCCATGGCCCGTTTACCTTTGCGCCCGATGGAAATCCCCTGGTGGGACCGGTTCAGGGATTGCACAACTACTGGTCTGCCTGCGGCGTGATGGCCGGATTCAGCCAGGGCGGAGGTGTGGGACTGACGCTTGCGCAGTGGATGGTGGAGGGAGAGCCAGACCGGGATGTCTTCGCCATGGACGTAGCGAGATTTGGTTCCTGGACGAACCCGGGCTACACCCTGCCTAAGGTCATCGAGAATTACCAGACGCGCTTTTCAGTCAGTTATCCCAACGAGGAGTTACCCGCAGCGCGCCCCTTCAGGACTACGCCGGCCTACGACATACAGCAGTCCCTCGGTGCGGTCTTTGGTCAGCAGTTTGGCCTTGAGGTCGCGAACTATTTTGCGAATGAAGATGAGCCGAGATACGAGACGCCCTCGTTTCGACGCTCCAACGCTTTTGACGCAACCGCCCGCGAAGTGACGGCCGTAAGGAATCGGGTTGGCATCAATGAGGTTCAGAACTTTGCCAAGTTCTCGGTGACAGGAAAAGAAGTTCGAGCCTGGCTCGACTGGATCATGGCGGGGCGTGTCCCTCAGCCTGGAAGGGTGAGCCTTACGCCCATGCTCTCACCCAAGGGCCGGCTGATCGGCGACTTCACGATTTCTTGTCTCGCGGAGAATGACTTCCAGTTGACCTCATCCTATGGATATCAAGCTGTTCATGAACGATGGCTGCACATGCACCTCAAAGACGGTGTTGTCATTGAGAATGTCTCGGACCGGCGCACGGGTTTTCAGATATCGGGGCCGTTGGCGCGCGCCGTGCTGGTCGAGGCCACCCGTGCCGATGTCTCAGCAGATGCGTTTTCGTTCATGGACGTAAAACGCATGACAGTGGGCATGTGCGATTGCATCGTGCAGCGGCTGAGTTACACCGGTGATCTTGGCTACGAGATCTACACCGATGCGATGGATCAGCGCGCTCTCTGGGATACGCTTTGGACTGCCGGTCAGAAACACGGGATGCGCCCCTTTGGGATGCGCGCAATGATGAGCCTTCGGCTGGACAAGTTCTTCGGCAGTTGGCTGAGTGAGTTTTCGCCAGACTACACCCCTGCCGAAACCGGCATGGATCGCTTTGTCGCCTTTGATAAAGAGGTAGATTTTATCGGCCGCTCGGTCGCCGAAGCCGAACGCCAGGCCGGCGCTAAACGCAAACTGGTGGTCTTTGAGGTTGATGCGGATGATGCTGACGCAGTGGGATACGAGCCTGTCTGGATTGACGGGGAGGTGAAAGGTTTTTGCACCTCGGGCGGATATTCACATTACGCCGAAAAATCCATTGCGCTGGCGCTCGTCGATGGTGGGTCGCTGAGCGATGAACTTGAGGCGAAAATCGAAATCTTAGGCGACATGCGAGGGGCAAAAAGAATTCACCAGATGCTCTTTGATGCCGATGGAGCGCGCATGCGGGGCTGAAGACGTTCTCAGCTTAGGCTACGATGAAGTTGGCCCCGCTTTCCTTTAAGCGCATCATCATAGTATCCGCAAATGTTGTTTCGGGTGTAGCGTTCTGCGAGCCTCCTTGCTGGACAACGATGTACTCTTAACTGCAAACTTCGCCCGTTATTGTGATCCCAAAAGATAAGCTCTGAACCGTGAAAATTATTCACTTCACTGACACCCACTTCATTCCTGAAGGCGAGACGCTGTATGGCCGTGACCCGGCAGCCGCGCTCGAGCGCTGTATCGCGGATATCAACCGACATCATGCCGATGCGACACGGTGTGTCATTACTGGCGATCTCACGCATTGGGGTGAGACCGAGGCGTTTGACCATCTCAAGCGCCACCTCGACCAACTGAACATGCCCCTGCGGCTGTTGGTGGGCAATCATGACGACCGCAACATTTTTCGTCAGCGCTTCGGGGATCATCCGTGTGACGAAAACGGTTTTATCCAATCGGTCGAGGATTTACCGGTTGGGCGCTTTATCTATCTCGATACCAACGAGCCCGGGCACCACGAAGGCTGGTACTGCGAACAACGGATGCACTGGCTGAAGCAGCAGCTTGCGGCTGCGACGGGAAAAGATATTTATCTTTTCATGCACCATCCGCCCTTTGATATTGGTATCCCTGCGTTGGATCGGATTTCGTTGGTGCAAAAAGAGGCCTTCTCTGAAGTGGTAAAGCCTCACCGTGACCAGATTCGTCATCTTTTTTTCGGCCATATCCATCGGCCCCTTTCGGGCAGTTGGCTTGGCATACCGATGTCCAGTCTACGGGCCATGAACCATCAGGTGCAGTTGGACATGACGGACCGCTCACTCCAAGGCAACTTCGAACCACCGGCATACTGTGTGGTGTTGTTTCGGGATGACACGTTGATCGTTCACACCCACGACTTTATGGACAGTTCTCCCAAATTCGATATGGCCTGCTCACCGGTGCAGGACTGGGCGGTCAGGAAGCCCCATCCCTGAGATGTCCCAAGCACCGGTACCAAGAAGATCGGACTGCGTGGATGACCACGCTTTTATTGAGGCGCTGCTGGCTGTTCTGGTGGAGCGCGGCACTGACTGGTGCTACGACGAAGAGGTCAGCCAGTTGCAGCACGCTGTGCAGGGTGCAATCCTGGCGCGTTCGGAGCAGGGCAGCAGCGAAGCAGTCACGGCTGCGCTGTTGCATGATATCGGCCATTTTCTGATGGCGGATGCTGCCCAAGACGAGCGCAACCGCGATCGTGACCTTCGGCATGAGACGGTCGGTGCCAACTGGCTCTCGCATGCCTTTGTTCCAGAGGTGACGGAACCGGTGCGCCTGCATGTGCCGGCTAAGCGTTATCTTTGTGCGACCGAACCTGGCTACTGGGACGATCTTTCGGAGGGTTCCAAGATCAGCCTGGGCAAGCAGGGCGGACCCATGGACGACAACGAAGTAGCGGCTTTTGCAAAACTGCCGGGCTGCGAGGCTGCGCTCCAATTACGGCGGATCGATGACCGCGCTAAGGTGGTGGGTTTTGTAACACGACCCGTCGATGATTTTTTGCAGGATCTGCTGAATTCTCTCAAAGCACCCTGAGCCGGTAAAGCACTGCACAGGTCGAGGCGCAGGGGTGTCGCATCAGGATAAACTCGTCTGAAGAATCCGTGGAAGATTGCACAGACTGTTGTTCTTGGCCCGGGTGAGAAGACGCGAGCCATTGTCCAGAGGAAAACGTCATGGCCCGTCGAAACAGAGGTGCACGTGAGCGCTTGCAGCAGGTCGCTACCCGTATCGAGTCGCAGATCGAGCGTCGGTTACCTTTTTTCGATCCACTGGATGGCGACGCGGTGGTACGTCTTGAAGCACAGGTGGACTGGATCATTCAGGATGTCGGCATTGCTTTTCGCGATGACCCAGAGGCGCTGGCGCTGTGGCGTGAACAACCCGACGTCCGAATCGAGGAGGACGTTGTCCGTGCGCCTGCCGATTGGATCCGCGAACTGTGCCGCCAGGCACCCAGCAGCTTCACGCAACTCGCCCGAAATCCTGAGCGCTCGGTCATCATCGGGGGTCAGAATCAGGTTTTTGCGCCGATTTACGGGGCCCCGTTTGTGCGCGACCTTGAGAAGGGGCGGCGCTATGGCGACATCGCGTCGTTTCAGGATCTCGTCAGGCTGACCTATATGTCACCGGCCTTGCATCACGGCGGCTTTGTGACCTGTGAGCCCTGTGATGTCCCGGTCAGCAAACGTCATCTCGATATGCTGCTGGCGCACATGACCCTTTCCGATAAACCCCATCTTGGCGCTATCACGGAAATGAGCCGGGCGCAGGACAGTGTCGATATGGCCGAGATCATATTCGGCCGCGAGAGCATGGACAAAAACTGCGTGATTATGGGCAACGTCAACACCAACTCACCTTTACTGGTGGATAAGGTCGTGACCGAGGCCGTGCGCGTCTACTGTGGTCGGGGCCAGGGAATTGTCGTGGTGCCGTTTATTCTCTCAGGGGCAATGGGGCCGGTTTCGACCGCTGCAAGTGTCGCGCAGGCGTTGGCAGAAGCCATGATGGTGTGTGCTTACGCACAACTGGTGCGAAAGGGTGCGCCGTTTGTTCTGGGTAATTTCCTTTCTTCGATGTCACTTAAGTCGGGGGCACCGACCTTCGGTATGCCAGAACCGGTGATGTCGAACTACGCCATCGGCCAGCTGGCGCGCCGGTTGGGCCTGCCGCTGCGCTGTGGAGGTTCACTGACAGCGTCCAAGATTGAAGATGCGCAGGCGGCTTACGAGTCCGCCGATTCGATGCACTCGACCATGTTGGCAGGCGCACATTTCGTATTGCATGCTGCGGGATGGCTGGAGGGCGGGTTGTGCACCGGCTTTGAAAAACTTGTGATGGATGCAGACCGGCTCGGGGCATACCAGAAGGTTCTGGACAAGGGGCTGGATGTTTCAGACGAGGCCTTTGCCCGGGATGCCTATGGGGAGGTCGGCCCGGGTGGACATTTTCTCGGCTCGGCGCACACTATGCGTCACTACCAGCATGCCTTCTATGAACCCCGTCTGAGTGACAGTGAAAATGTCGAGAGTTGGGAAGAGGGAGGTGCTCATGATATGCGCTCGCGTGCATATCAGCGCTGGAATCAGATGTTAAAAGACTACGATCCCCCGGCGATTGACCCTTCACTCAAGGCGGAACTCGACGCTTTCGTCAGTACAAGAAAGGCGCAGCTGCCCGATGCCTGGTACTGAGCAACAGATTTTTCAAAGGGAGTTGACCAGGATGAAAAAACCTCAGGCCCCCATGACCGAGGCCATCAATCTGAAATCCAAATTTGCCCTCTTCTCTGACCACTGGGCTCCCAGGGTCATTGCGCAGATGAACGACTACCAGTTCAAACTGGTCCGGCTACAGGGCGAGTTCGTTTGGCACGAACACAATGACACGGACGAGACATTTCTGGTAATCGAAGGCTCCATGGCGATAGAGTTCACCGACCGAGTGGTCGAACTCAACGCGGGTGAGATGACTGTTGTCAGACGCGGGGAGGCGCATCGGCCATTTGCTGAGCGGGAATGCCAAGTCATGATTATCGAGCCGGCAGGTGTCGTCAATACGGGTGAGACTGGCGGAGAACTAACGGCTGAAAGTGACTTGTGGGTTTAGACGCCTACTGATTTTGTTGACACTATCTGGAGCGCTGCATTGAAACTGACATTTATCTATTTTGATTTTCCTTTCTGGCGCGCCGAGGTTGGAAGGATCGCGCTTTTCATGGGTGGAATCGACTTTGAAAGCAAATTTGTTGGAAGTGAGGAATTCACCCGGGCTTGGGATACGGGTCGTCTGGACGACGGGACGGTAATTCCCTTTCACCAGTTACCCTGCCTGCTTGCGGATGGGGTCTCGATCGCACAGACCGGCGGTATCTCACGATTTTGCGGAAAACTTTCAGGCCTGTACCCGCGCAATGACGATGTCCTAGCCGCACAAATTGATCAGTTTCTGGATTTCGCCACCGACGTCACCGAGTTGGTCTTTGCCACAGGCCGCGGCGACGATGACGAGATCAAAAAAGTCAAACGCGAGGCCTTATCCAAAGATGAACTTCCGCGAAAACTCCGGATGTTGGAAAATTGCATCGTGAGTGGGACTGATTGGATTTTGGGCAGGGACCTGGGCCTTGCTGATCTTGCGATTTGGCGGCTCATGGGATGGCTCACCTCGGAACGGGTAGACGGGATTCCTAGGGATATCATCAGCGCTTTCCCCAGGATCTCGAGAGTGTGCCGGGCAGTCGATGGTCACCCGAGAATCCAGGAGTGGGTCAGCAAGACCTATCCAAAAGACTATGTCCGTGGACATTACAACTGAATGGTTAGGAGAGAAGACGATGGATGGGTACGCTGAGTTATCGCCAGATGAGGCACAGGCGCTGATGAGATCAGAGGATGTCTATGTGATCGATATCCGGGACGATAACTCGTTTTCTACCGCGCACATATCGGATGCGGTTCAGTTGGGCCAGACCTCAATCGGGCCGTTTCTTGAAACCACCGAAAAAGATGCGGCACTGGTAATCTATTGTTACCACGGCATCTCCAGCCACTCGGCCGCTTCTTTTTTCGTGGAGCAGGGATTTTCCCGGGTAAACCATATTGTGGGCGGGTTTGAGGCCTGGCAGCAGCAGGGGCTGCCGGTTAATTCGAGCTGAAGGGTGGGAAACCCCCACGCTGAAACTTCTAGAGAAAAGACTATGTTCAATATGAAAACTTGGCTCCTCACCATCTTGTTCTTCGGGCTCACAGGATGTGCATCGCTTAAATATGACGGCCCGGGAACAGTGCAGGATTTTGCTACTGCCCGGACCGAATGCTACAGCGCTCTTCAGGGTACTGCTGACGGTGAGCCAACAGTCAATTGTGGAGCGTGGACGGCGTGTTTGACTTCAAAAGGCTATGTCAAAGATAGGTATGGAAAGTTTGATGTCGAAGAGCTGGAAATGACCATTTCCTGTAGCGATTAGTATCAGCCCACCTAAGAAGACTCATCCCAATATGCGGGTTTTAATAGTGAGCGTTGTTGATCCAAACGATCATGAGCTCTGAAAGCAAAATCAGCGTAGCAGTTATTGGCGCGGGGATCGTGGGGATCTGTTGTGCCTGCTATCTGCAACGGTCTGGATTTCGCGTGACGTTGATTGATCGTGACGAACCCGCCCTGCAGACTTCCTTCGGTAACGCTGGGGGCCTCAGTCCAGGGTCTGTCGCGCCAATTGGCATGCCGGGTATGTGGAAACAGATCCCTGGTTGGCTGCTCGACGATACGGGCCCTCTTTATATCAAGGGCAGTTATCTGGTCAAAGCGCTTCCCTGGTTAACGCGGTTTCTTCTGGAAAGCCGTAGCGCGCGGGTAGCGGATATTTCCAAAGCGCTCACGTCGCTAAACGGGCCGTGTTTCGAGGCCTTGCAACCCTTGGTCGAGGATGCTGGCGTCAGTCACATGATCAAGCGAAGTGGCCAACTGTTTGTTTACCGGTCCCGCAAGCATATGGAAAAGGATGCACTCACGCATCAGCTCCGAGGTGATGCCGGTGCAAGACTTGAGTACTTGGATGCCGCAGAGATCCGGGACCTTGAGCCGGCTCTGGCGCCGATCTTTGAATCGGGTTATCTCATGCCTGATAACGGCCATTGTGACGACCCCTATGGGATGGCCCAAGCACTGGTGAGATCATTTTTAGAGCGAGGGGGCAGATTTCAAAAAACTGAAGTGGCAGATTTTGGCTTTGATGAGGATGGCGTGACCTGTGTAAAAACGTCTACAGGGGATCTCCAAACCGATCGCGCGATCATCTGCGCCGGTATCTGGTCAAAAAGCATCTGCGCCAAGTTAGGCTGGAACATACCCCTGGAGTCACACCGGGGATACCATGTCACTCTCGAGGATCCAGGTGCTTCTCTAAAGCATATGTGTTTCCCGGTTGAGGACAAGTTTGCGATCACCCCGATGAGCATGGGAATCCGGATTGCCGGGACAGTGGAGCTTGCAGGTGTTGATGCGCCACCAAACTATGCTCGTGCCCAGGCGTTATTGGTTGCGGCAAGAAAAATATTGCCAGGGATCGGCACCGAGAAGGTGACTCAGTGGATGGGCCACAGGCCATGTTTCCCTGACAGCCTTCCTGTGATTGATAGATGCTCTAATCACAAGGGAATATTTTTTGCGTTTGGCCACGGTCATCAAGGGCTAGTAGGAGCATCACAGACTGGCAAGGTAGTAGACGAAATGATTCGAGGTGTATCTCCGTCAATGGATTTGAGACCGTTCAGCATAGGTCGGTTTTAGCAACCGAGTCTCCAAGAGACCTAAGCAATAGCGCGAGCGTTAACGTCAGCTCTATGACCTTCATGAACCAACCGCTGGTTTGCCCCGGAAATGCTCGCGCAGCACCTGTTGGCGTATAGGAGAGACAGATTTTGCACACTCTTAATTTCAAAGAACTCACTGAGTTGGATATCTCTTATTCGTCGATCACCAGTTTGATAAAAAAGTTGTTGTTGGGCTGCAATAAGGGCGAAACGGTAAGTCTGCCAAAACTCAGTTACTCCACCAGAGCCGGTAATCTTTTCCAGACAATGCTGGCTGTTTCGGACACGCCACCTTACGCAACGGTCAAAGCGGTTGGATTATCACCAGATAATTCGAAGCGCGGGTTACCCCATATCGGATCAACCGTCACATTGTTTAATGCAACAACTGGCCTCCCAGTCGCGCTGCTGGACGGGAATTGGGTCACAGCAGTCAGAACCGCTGCCATTACGCTTTTAGCGGCACAGTACTTGGCGCCGCCGAAAAGTCGTCGTATCGGATTAATCGGAGCAGGGGTGCAGGCGAGGAGTCATCTGGCCGCATTTCGGGAGCATTTTCCAATCGACGAAGTCAGGGTATTCAGTCGGACGGAACAAAGCGCCAAACAACTCGCCGATCAGATCAATCTGCCGGCCGGTAAGGTCTGTGTTGAGTCAGACCCAACTGAACTTCTACAAAACTCTGATATCGTGATTTCAACAGTCCCGGCTTCAAAAGGTTTGGTCCCGTTTCTAGACCCAAATCACTTGCCCGTACCTTCATTTGCCGGCATGGTTGATTGTGGACGCTCCTGGTTACTGAATGACCTTCCCACTAGCAACTGGGTGGTGATTGATGACCGAGAGCAAGATCGACACTCTGATGCACCATTGATTACGCCGAGCCGCGTAAATCAGGATATGCGAGAACTCGTCTTAGAGGGTTATCCTTCTGGAGAGGAGGCTATTCGTCGCTTATTCATTTTCCGGGGTATGGCGATCGGAGATCTTGCCGCTGCAATTCTCGCATATGAAACCTCAGTGTGAATAAAATTTATACTCCCTGCCGTTATGAAAAATATAGCCCGCCCGCTTCGCTCAACCCCCCTGATCATCTCTTTCCATACCGTCAGGTTATCTTGTCCATTGCTTGATAATGGGAATAAGATGCGGGTATGAAATGTCCCGACGACGATAATGACCCCGGGCTAACGGTTGACCCGGTAGCGTTCATCCGCGAAGTCGAGAAGATTTGGCAAGCACGGGATGGTGCTATGGCGGCGGCGGGTTATACCGAAGACGCCATCGTCTATTATGGTCAGGGGCAATCACATAGCGGTGGACGTTTGCGGAACTGGCCCGCTTGTTGGTTCGAGTATGCGCGTGACCTATCGATCACCAAGACCTACCGTGGTCATCACGGCAACTGTATCGCTGGTACTTGGGTAAGTCGTTACACCCATCCCGAGACCGGTAAGCAAATTCTTGAACGTGGGGCAGAGCTGTTTTATCTTCGCGGAGCAAAAGTTTACGAGCATCACATGTGGCAACACAGTTGGCCTGAAGACGAGGCTCCTGAAGATGCAGGGTTCTCTACGGACTAACCGGCGTTGGGATCGTTTCCGACGGCTAACTCATGGGATTGCTGGATTCAATTAAAAGGGGCGTGTTAACCACAAAGATGGTCTCACTCCTATTTGCTGCGTAACGCCATATATCACGCCCCTACAGCGCCGCAGCAAAATAATTTTTTAGAGTGAGATAAATGAAAACTCAAACAATTAATTTCGTCGGATGGATACTTTTTACTGTTTCGGCAGTAGGATTTTGTATCGCGAGTATCGGTAGTTTTTGGTCTATGTTTGGCAGCTGTTTCTTTTTGGCGGGGTGCCTGGTATTTTTTGTTCCATTCTTTAAGAAAGAAGAAAACGAATAGAAGAAAGAGAAAGGCGGGATCAGACAGGCGTAAGGCGATCTACTTCCACTGGACACAATCTCGAGAGAGCCAGTACCGTAAGAAAGTATATAAAGCGATAGGGCCCCATTCCGGTGGCAGATGCGTTTAGATTCCATCCTCACACGTCACCCTATCCATTATTCTGCAATGGCTATTGCTCTTAAATGCGCATGATGCGTAATACAGCGTCCACTCGCTACCGGTTCTGGTTAGGCAGTGCCGCTGCCTTGATATCAGCCGTCGCGTTTTCGTCGAATATCGTACTGTCGAAGTTGGCTTATGACTTTGGCGCAAATCTGCATGCGTTAAATCTAGTGCGAGCTACTGCTCTTTTAGGTTGTCTGCTGGTGGTGGTATGGCTGTCCGGTTCTCAAGTTTCTATAAAACGAAATGAACTGTATCGATGTCTTGCTCTTGGGGTATTGCTGTGTGCCGAGATGTATTTGTTGTTGGCCTCAGTTCTTTTTATTCCAGCCGCTCTGACAATATTGGT
>JBMUHF010000365.1:0-1204 GCA_050302555.1 Arenicellales bacterium
GCGTTGATGGCCGAACTTGAAAAAGGCCGCGGCAGTGACGATTGCCTTGACCGTGCGATCGATGAGCTTGCGCGTGAGCTTCGTCAGCCCGAAAACATCGAGGCAGGCATGCGCACCATCACCGAAATGATGGCACTGACCCTGCAGGGGTCTTTGCTTGTCCGGTATGCACCCACGGCAGTGGCGCAGGCGTTCTGCCGGTCGCGACTGGGTTCGCATTACCGTGGCGCTTTTGGCACCTTGCCGAGGGACTGTGACTTCTCGGCCCTGATCAGCCGGGCGATACCGGGGGGCCACGCGTAAGGACGCACCCGTGGTTGTGCCAGGCAACCGCGGCGCCCAGTGGGCTCACCTGGTGAGACGTCCTCAGGCCATAATCGCGCGAATGGATTTTCTGGTCATTACTGCCCGCTGAGCGGTCGCCCATGCTGCATCTGCACCACGCCAATCGCCTGGAAGATCTTGCCGAGAAGCTTCGGCGCAATCTCGAAACGCCGGTCAGTGAAGTTCTCACTCCGGAGATCATCGCTGTTCCAGGCACGGCGATCAGCGAGTGGCTGACGATTCGCCTCGCCGCTGAAACCGGTATCAGTGCCAACATCCGCTGGCTGCTGCCGGCAAGACTCCTCTGGCAGATCTTTCGGGACACCCTGGACGAAGTACCTGACAGCAACGCTTTTTCAGCGGACGCCCTGGCTTGGCGTGTGTTGCCGGCGCTGGATGACTCTACATTCACATCACGGCATTCGGCGTTGTCGCGCTACCTCAAGGACAGCAACGAACTGCACCGCTGGCAACTCGCGCGGCAGATGGGTCGCCTTTATGAACAGTATCTGGTGTTTCGACCCGATTGGGTTATCGACTGGGAGCGCGGTGACGCCGTACACTGGCAGGGGGCGTTATGGCAACGCCTCATCAGCGAGGGGGATACGCGTCATTGGCTGAGATGGCGCAATCAGTTGTTTGATCGCCTGAAGGCCAGGTCGATAAGTGACGGCGCGCTGCCCGAGCGGCTTTCACTCTTTGCTCTTACCGGATTGTCGCCAGCATTTCTCGAACTCATCTCCACAGTAGCCCGGCTTACCGAGGTGCACCTTTACCACCTCAACTTCAGCGAAGGGTACTGGGCTGAGATTATCAGTGACCGGGAACGTGCGCGGCTGTTGGCTACTCATGGCGAAGAAGCGGACGCCTACCTGGATCA
>JBMUHF010000366.1:0-11305 GCA_050302555.1 Arenicellales bacterium
GATAAAAAATGGTTCCACAAGATAGCCACCGTTGGCGAAGACGCCATACGCCCGAGCGATTTCGATCGGGGTAACGGTTGCCGATCCCAGCGCCAGCGACAATCCCTGCGGAAGTCGGGCGCGGTCAAAGCCAAACTTCTCTAGGTAGTCGCGGATTGTCTCCACGCCCAGCGCGCGGACCAGTCGAACCGACACGAGGTTTAGCGACTTGCTGAGCGCTTCTCTTAAGCGGGTGGGGCCGAAGACTTTCCGGCTATAGTTCTGAGGACGCCAATCTCCACTGATGTCGTCTTCGATGACGACTGGCGCGCCGCTGACGAGGCTCGCAGCCGTGAAGCCGTTCTCAAGAGCCGCCGAATAAATGAAGGGTTTGATATTGGAGCCAGGCTGGCGAAGCGCCTGGGTAGCCCGGTTGAAGTTGCTTTGCCCAAAGTCGAAGCCGCCGATAAGTGCCAGTACAGATCCATCCGAGGGATTGAGCGAGACCAGCGCGCCCTGAACGCGGGGCACCTGTGCCAACCGAAGTTTATGTTTAGAGTCGCCCCGGAGGTAAATCACATCTCCGGGATGCAGCATTTGTGATGGGCTGCGCGATGTCCATCGCCAACCCTGATAACCCATGGACACCGTCTGACGGTCAGTGGTCAAGACTTCGAGTGCATTACCGCTGGTCCGCAGCACCATCGCGGGGCGTAAACCTCCAATGACTCGGTGCCGAGTCAATGCCTCGACACGTTCGGTTGTGCTTGTGATCTTCGCCGGATCGATGTAACCCGCTGGCCCTTGGTAGCCATGACGCTCCCCATATTTAAGAAGCCCATGTGTTAGGGCCATTCGACCAGCATTTTGATAACGGCTGTCTAGCGTGGTGTAGACGCGGTAGCCGGATTCGTACGCGGACGGACCGTACCGGGAAAACATGTGTTCGCGCACCATTTCGCTGACATAGGGGGCGTGCATCTCGATTTCCTGACGATGCCGGGCCGCGGTGAGAGGCATCGCAGTTGCGGCCTCGAAGCTTGTGTCATTGATCAGGTTTAGCCCATGCATCCGCCGCAGCACGTAATTGCGACGCTCCAGGGCTCGAACCGGATTGCTCACCGGATTAATGCTCGACGGCGCTTTAGGTAAGCCCGCCAGCATGGCCAGTTGAGCCAGGTTTAACTCATCCAGCGGTTTGTTGTAGTAGAAAGCGGCTGCAGCCTGGAAACCGAAAGACCGATGACCAAGAAATATCTTGTTGACGTATAACTCAAGGATCTGCAATTTAAGGAGCTCACGTTCAAGCCTGAAGGCCAGCAGCGCCTCCTTCAGTTTGCGGGTGTAAGTCTTTTCCCGGGAAAGAAAGTAGTTTCGGGCAACCTGCATCGTGATCGTGCTTGCACCCTGGCGGGTTTCCCGAGACTTTAGATTCGCAATCAGCGCCCGTACCACCCCAAACGGGTCCACCCCATGGTGACTGAAAAAGCGGTCATCTTCAGCGGCCAGAATGGCATTGATCAGGTTTTGGGGAGTATTCTCAATCCGGACGGTAATTCTCCGCTCATCACCGAATTCACCCATGAGCCTGCCGTCGATGCTGTAGATTCTGAGCGGTTCCTTGAGTCTGATATCCTGTACTTCGCTGGTTGGCGGGAGATCGGGCCAAATTATGGTAATGACGACCACAAGCGCCATGGCGATCGTTGTTACGATGGCCGCAGAAAGCCAGAAAAGTGTTCGAATCAGCATAAGAACCAATCGGAAGGCGTTTGTGGGACGACTCATAGGCCCGGACCGATAAATTTTATCAAATCTCCACGTCGAGACCTCAGGCTAACTGCATCGGGGAATACCTTAACCGCAGAATTAGATCGGGTCGAGGTACACTTGTCGTATGGGAATTTTTCGCAGAAGGGCCGCTCAGGCGCTTGGTATTGATATTGGCAGCGCCGGGGTGAAAGTGCTGGAATTGTCTGTCGCCGGCAAGGGGTTCAAGGCGACCCGTGTAGGGGTTGAGCCGTTGCCTAAGAATGCCATCGTCGAGCATCGTATCAACGATCTTCGTCTGATCAGCGAAGCGGTTCGGCGTGCAGTCGAATACTCCCGCAGTCCCCGTAATAAAGTAGTCGTTTCGGTTCCCCAGACGCACGTCATCACCAGAACCATAAACCTGCCCGCAGGCCTTGCGGAACGTGAGATCGAAGAGCAGGTCATGATCGAGGCAGCCCAGCAAATTCCACATCCCCTGGATGAGGTTAATCTAGATTTCGAGGTCTCCGGAGGCGCTCGCGACGGAAACGACGATCAAATTACCATCACGGCTTGTCGTAAGGAAATTGTAGAGGACTACGTTGCAGTGATGGAACTGGCTGGCCTCAGCACAATGATCGTTGATGTTGGTCTCGCCGCGGTCGAGCGTGGATATGGGTTTGTCTCCCAGACCCTGGGTGAGTCGCTTGAGGGCAGGGCGATTGCGCTCATGGATTTTGGAGATGTTGCGACCCGCCTTGACCTCTTTGTCGACGGTCGCTCCATTTATGGCCGCGAGCAGAATTTCGGTGGCCGAATCCTCACGGAAAATATACGCTCGCGTTACGGAATTGACTATCGCGAGGCTGAAGCCCTGAAACGCGGTGGCGACCTGCCTCAGAACTATGAACAGGATTTATTAGAACCTTTTCGACAGTCCATGGCGCGTGAGGTTGCCCGCAGCGTCGAGTTCTGCCTGTCAGCTCAGTTGGGACTGGATCGGGTGGATGCATTAGTCATCAGTGGTGGTTGTGTTCAGATCCCCGGCATTGCTGCGCTGATCGAGTCACACGTGGGAGTGCCCACAGTATTGGCGAATCCTTTTGGTCCCGGAAGCGCGATAAAGGCGAACAAATTGGTGGCTCGACATGGCCCCAGCATGATTAAGGCCGCCGGCTTGGCTGTCCGGGGGGCAGGATGATCAGCGGGGTAAATCTTTTGCCTTGGCGCGAAGAACGCCACCAGCGCCAGCGCCGCCGCGCCACCGCCGTCTCAGTAGTACTGGCGCTGATCACAGCTGCGATTCTCGGCGGTGTCTGGTGGTCGCAGGACCGTGATTTCATATATCAGCAAAGCCGTAATCAGTATCTGCTGAACGCCATCGCGAAGGTAGAAGAGCAGCTTGAGGAAATCAATGACATCGAGGTGCGCAAAGAAGCCCTGTTGACCCGTATGGCAATTATTCGCCAGTTGCAGTCTGAGCGTGTCACTCTCGTGCGGGGCATGATCGAACTTGCGACGGCCATTCCGGAAGGTATTTTCTTTTCGTCCCTGCAGCGCAGCCCAGAGGGAGTCAGCTTGACCGGTGTGGCTCAGTCGAGTTCGCGTATCTCTGCGCTCATGGAGCAGCTCACCAATACCCCCTCATTCGATCGGCCCGAGCTGAACGTGATTAATGTGGGCGCCACCCAGGAATTTGAGCTTTGGGTTTCCCCTGTCCGTTCGGATCAGAGCATGCCCGCTAGCGGGAAGCAGCCATGATCTGCATGCGAGGAGGAGGCTGATGAGCTGGCTCGATGATCTGCGCGGGCTCGATATCAACGAGCCGGCGGGTTGGCCGTCATGGGTTGTCGTGATGGTGTCGCTAATGGCCTGCCTGTTGCTCCTTTTCGGTGGGTGGCAGTTTCTGATTCGGGACCAGCGTTTGAGTCTCGATTATGAGCGAGAACAGGAACTTGAACTTCGCCGAACCTTCAGCGTCAAGAAGGGGATGGTTGTGAACCTGCCGGCCTATCAGGCACAGATGATTCAGATAGAAGAGATGCTGGCTGAGCTGGTGCAACAGTTGCCCAACAGCAGTGAGGTGCCTTCCTTGCTGATCGACATCACTGAGGCGGGTGGTCGGCGAGGGCTTGAATTCGTAGTGTTTGATCCGCAGCAGCAGGAGGTGGGGGATTTCTACTCCACGCTGCCGATTCTTATGGAGGTTAAGGGCGGCTATCATGAGCTCGCGAACTTCATTAGTGATCTTGCGCAGATGCCTAGAATTGTGACCGTGGAGGATCTAGAGATCACGACTGATGAGGAAGGGATACTGACCTCGTCTTTGGTGCTCAAAACCTACAGTTACCTCGCAGAGGGCCTGTAGCCGATGCGCATCGTTATGAGAAAGCATGTATCCCGGACGTGGTGGTTCGTGGTAATTGCTTTGGTTATTGCAGGATGCGTAGAGCAACGGAACCTGAATGATCTGGAGCAGTTCGTGGAGACGACACACCGCAATACGGTACCTAAGGTAGATCCTCTCCCCGAGCAGGCGCCGGTGATCTTAATTACTTACCGGGCTGACGAGGGCCAGGATCCCTTTGCTCGGAGCAACGTTTTTGGTACGCCGGAGGCCGAAGTCATGCCTGAGCCCGAACTGGATCCCCTGGAGCCTGACGCAAACCGGGTGCCGGATTTTCTGGAAAAATTTCCGCTCGACGCACTCCAAATGCTGGGTACCATGCAGCTTGAGGACAGCACTTGGGCGCTTATCAGTGCACCCGATGGGGAAATTCATCGAGTCATGGTGGGCGCCTACGTCGGCCAGAATAACGGCAAGATCATTGCCATCGATCAATCCGAGGGCGTACTCGAAATCGAAGAGCGCTATCGCGGAATCTCCGGTCGGTGGGAGATTCGCTCCAGCGATATGCGTTCGGGTCGATGACGCCTTGCGACCTGGTGTAAATTCAGCATGATGAGCGCTCGACCCCCCATCGAATTCCTCCGGCCAAAATGGCGTATCTGGGGGCTTTTTCTGTTGCTCGTCATGGTGGGGGTGCCTGTCCACTCTGATGATGGACCGGTGATCACACAAATTGATCACTCCAGTCTTTCTGGAGGTCGACTGCAGATCGATGTCCGCTCCTCAGGGGTGTTGCCTTCGCCCAGGGTTTTTCGAACTAGCGAACCGGATCGTATCGTGTTGGATTTCTTTGGCGTACGCACCCAGTTGCCGTCATCGGTGATAGAGGTCGGCCGCGGCGCAATCGAAAGCATCATGATGGCGCAGGACGACGAGCGGTCGCGGATGGTCATCAATCTGATTTCTGCAGTTGGGTTCGTCTCAGATGCTGCCGACAACAGATATACGCTGGTGATGGATCCGGTGACATTGGCTTCGGGCGACAGCCCGGGTGCTGACACGTCTAATGATAAAGACGCGCAACCCGGACAGGATCTTGCTCGGGTCGGGTTGATTGATTTTCGGCGTACTCCTGAGGGGGCAGGCCGCGTCATCCTTGAATTTGACAGCGAGCGTCCGCTGGTCGATGTACGTGAGCATCTGGGCGAGGTAGTGCTGGATATCTCAGGGGTCGCGCTGGATAAAGCACTTGAGCGACGGCTCGATGTGATCGACTTTGCTACGCCGGTTCAGTACATAGATGCGTTTGCTACGGAAACCGGAGCCCGTATAGTGGTCGCGCCTCGTGGCGACTTCGAGTTCACCTCGGTCCAGTCTGGTAAACGTTTTACCCTTGAAGTCTCTGAGAAGTTGGCTCCGGCCGAAGGAGATCAGGCTGTCAGCTATAGCGGTAAGACCATCAGCTTCGACTTTCAGAATATCCCTGTACGCAGCGCTTTGCAGCAGATTGCCAACGAGACCCGCCTGAATTTTGTTATCAGTGATTCCGTCACCGGTGATATGAGTCTTCGGCTCAGGGATGTTCCCTGGGATCAAGCACTCGATACGATCATGCAGACTAAAGGTCTTGCCCGCCGCCAGCAGGGCAACGTGGTCTGGATTGCACCTGCAGAAGAGATCACCAATCAGGAACGATTGATCCTCGAGGCTTCGCGCCAGGTAAGTGAACTTGAGCCGCTGGTGTCTGATCTGATTCAGATCAACTATGCCAAGGCGGAAGATATCGCCAATCTGCTTAAATCAGTTCGCGCGATTGAACCCAACGTCCAGCAGTCCATGTTTGGTAGCGTATCCGTCGCCGAAGTTCAGACTGAGGAGAACAGATTGCTTTCCGATCGGGGCAGTGTCACTGTAGATGAGCGGACCAATTCTCTGCTCATTCAGGATACTGCGCAAAAGATTCGTGAGATTCGCGAACTCATCAGCGAACTCGACCGTCCGGTAAAGCAGGTATTGATTGAAACCAGGATTGTTGAGGCAAACGAGGACTTCAGCCGCAATATTGGTGTGAAACTGGGCCTGACCGGAATCAACAGCAACACCGATCTGGGATCAATGATTGGATCAGGATCACTTGCCAATACCGGTACGGTGCGCAACGACGGGATCAGTTCCAGTGGAGATGGATCGCTGGGGGTTAATCTGCCGGCTCAGGGCATTGGGTCGGTCTCGCCTGCGTCTTATGCATTCACTTTGGCCAAGGCGGGTGCAGGCTGGGCCGCGCTGATTGATCTTGAAATCTCAGCTCTGGAGGCCGAGGGCAACGGCAAGATTGTTGCCAACCCGAGACTGTTGACGGCGGACAAGCAGGAAGCGCATATCGAACAGGGGCAGGAGCGGATTTTCACGACCAATACGCTCGGTGAGGGAACGGTAGTCACTAAGAAGGCGGTGCTCGGTCTCACCGTGACCCCGCAGATTACGCCGGACGATCGGGTGATACTGGATGTTTTTGTGACCAAGGATTCGTTTGTGTCGCCAACGGAGGAGAACATCAACACCCTTCAGGTACGTACTCAGGTGCTTTTGGATAACGGAGAAACCATTGTGCTGGGGGGCATCTATACCCAGCAGACCTCTGAGAGTGTCTCGAAGGTACCGGTTTTGGGAGACCTCCCTGTGGTGGGACCGCTTTTCAGGACGAAGGGAATCCTCGATAATCGACGTGAGCTGCTGATCTTTCTTACGCCAAGAATTATCAATCCTGTCCTGACTGCCGGCTAGGCACGGATTGGTGGGTAGCGTTTTTCACGACTCAACTGAAACTATTTAATGATCTCTGCAAGCAATATCTATCTGGTCGGTCCCATGGGGGTAGGCAAGACAACCGTCGGCCGCTCTCTTGCTAAGAGTCTCGGGCTGGAGTTCGTGGATTCTGATCAGCAGATCGAGGAGCGAACCGGCGTCAGCATCAGCACCATTTTCGATATTGAAGGTGAAGCGGGATTTCGCGAGCGCGAAGCCAAGGAGCTTTTTGAACTGGTGAAACGGAAAAACATCGTCCTGGCCACCGGGGGTGGGGCCGTCACGCGAGAGGATGTTCGCAAGGCGATGCGTCACAATGGGCTCGTGATCTACCTGCACGCAACCTTGGAGATGCTGGTCGAGCGAACACGTTCGAGTAAGAATCGCCCGCTTCTCAATACTGGGGAAGACCCTCGTGACGTGTTGGAGGCGCTGATGCTTGAGCGCGATCCCTTGTATCGGGCTGAAGCGGATATTGTTTTTGAAACCGACTCTCGTTCGCCCCATGCGGTGGCACGGGACATCTGCAACGAGATCCGGAAACGTTGGCAACGCTGAACGTTGAGCTCGGCGACCGGAGTTACCCTATCATTGTCGGCAGCGGGTTGCTGAGAGATGAAGCACTGCTTGCCCCTTATATTGTTGGCGAAGAAGTTGTGGTGGTCACCAATGAGACCATTGCGCCTTTGTATCTGGATCAGGTCACAACGTCACTAAAAAGTCGACGTCTGGTCTGTCAAGTGCTTCCCGACGGGGAGCAGTTCAAAAACTTTGAAACGCTGCAGAGCATCTTCGATATGCTGCTGGAAAACCGCTGCAGCCGTAGTACTACCTTGATTGCGCTCGGCGGCGGTGTCGTTGGTGATGTGGTGGGCTTTGCTGCAGCCTGCTATCAGCGCGGGGTCCCATTCATTCAGCTACCGACTACGCTGTTGGCGCAGGTGGACTCGGCTGTGGGCGGCAAAACGGCGGTGAATCATCCTCATGGGAAAAACATGATCGGTGCTTTTCATCAGCCTGCGTGCGTGATTGCTGATACCGGGACGCTGGCCACCCTTGATCACCGCCAGCTTGCAGCGGGAATTGCCGAGGTGATCAAGTACGGCCTGATTCGGGACTCTGAATTTTTCGCCTGGATTGAGGAGAATATCGAGTCCCTGCTGCGTTTTGAGGATGATGCGCTTGAGTTCGTCATTCTGGAGTCATGCCGACACAAGGCACAAGTCGTTACCAATGACGAAAGAGAAGCGGGCGAAAGAGCGTTGTTGAATCTTGGCCATACTTTTGGTCACGCAATTGAAGCCGCGACGGGATATGACCGCTGGCTGCATGGTGAAGCGGTAGCGGTCGGGATGCTGATGGCTGCGACCATGTCTCAGAAGATGGGTTGGCTTGATTTGGCAACGGTGGAGCGGGTCCGAGCGCTGTTGTTGCGAGCGGGTCTTCCCGTCAAGGCGCCCGATAAGATGTCTTCTTCCGATTTCATTTCACATATGACTGTTGATAAAAAGGTAAGTGGTGGTCGGATTCGGCTTGTGTTGCTTAAAAAGATCGGCGACGCCACCCTAAGTTCGGATTACCCGGACGATTTGCTCGATGAGGTGCTTGCTGACTTTACTCGCCAATGATGTCGCCCGAGTTTTGCACCGATCTGGGGCAGGTGACTTTCCATAAGCAAGACCCATTCCGGTATAAGTCTTTCTCGTTTGAAGCGGTTTATTTCTATCGGTATACTTGATCGGCCGTCGCACTAAGACTGTATGGGGACGGCGCCTGCCTGCTGAATTGTTGTTGGTCCGTCGTTCTCCTTAACTCATTTTTAGTGCCATTGGGTACCGCAGTCCCGGGCGAATGTCCTGGCGATTCTCGAGACTCGATCCAATCCGATGAAGTCATTTAATCCAACGACAACTAAGCCCAACGCACAGCCGGGACTTTATGATCCTGCTTACGAGCACGACAGTTGCGGCGTAGGGTTGGTTGCGCATATCAAGGGTATACCGAGTCGCGCGATCGTCGAAGACGGCTATACGATTCTCAAGAGTATGGAGCACCGTGCCGGTGTTGGTGCGCAGCCAAACAGCGGTGATGGTGCCGGAATTTTGACGGCGTTGCCTTATGATTTTCTTGCACGGGTCGTACCGGAAGAGCTTGGTGTCGACGTGCCCGGGGTCGGTGCGCTAGGCGTTGGTCTGGTCTTTCTGCCGCAGGACCCTCAGCAGCGGATGCTGTGCAAGCAGGAGGTCGAATCGCTCATTGCTCAACACGGCCAGCAACTGCTTGGGTGGCGGGCCGTACCGGTTGCCCCAGACAAAGCAAATCTGGGTACCGCGGCAAAACTGACAGAACCCTACAGTGAGCAACTACTGATCACTGCTGCGCCAGGATTGGATCAAGATACCTTTGAGTGTCAGTTATACCTGATTCGAAAAGCAGCAAGCCACCGGCTGCGTACGCACGCCTCCCTCTCGCAGTCAAAGATGTTCTACATATGTTCTCTTTCCAGTCGGGTCATGATTTACAAGGGTATGTTGCGCACGTTGCAGTTGATGGATTACTTTCCGGACCTTAAGGCGCCCGACTATGTTAGTCATTTGGCCATGGTCCACGCCCGTTTTTCCACTAATACGTTCCCCAGTTGGGACCGGGCGCATCCGATGCGCCTCATCGCCCACAATGGCGAAATCAACACCTTCAGGGGCAATCGAAACTGGATGCGGGCCCGTGAAGGGGTCATGCAGAGCGAGCAGTTTCGCGATGAGCTCCCATCATTGTTTCCTGTCATTGAGCCTGACTGTTCTGATACCAGCGGATTGGACAATGCGCTGGAGTTTCTGGTGAGAACGGGGCGCACGCTTCCAGAGTCGATCCTGATGATGATTCCCGAGGCCTGGCAGAAGCATGAGTCGATGGACCCCGCCAAGCGGGCGTTTTATGAGTATCACTCAGCGATGATGGAGCCCTGGGATGGCCCTTCGTCGGTCACCTTTACTGACGGGCGCTGTATCGGTGCCGTGCTTGATCGTAATGGCCTGAGACCCAGTCGTTACTACGTCACGACCGATGATCGTGTGGTGATGGCGAGTGAGGTTGGTGTGCTTGATCTCGCGCCTGAGGATATTGTCCAGAAAGGGCGTCTTCAGCCAGGACGACTGTTTCTCATCGACTTTGAAAAAGGCCGACTGGTACCTGATGATGAGATCAAGGGTAACCTGGCAGTGCAACGCCCCTATGAGACATGGCTGCAAGAACAGCGGATTGAGCTGTCTGAACTTGCAGTACCGGCTGATGTACCAGGACTTGATTCGGATGCGCTGATGCCGCGTTTACGGGCTTTCGGCTACACCCGGGAAAGCCTTGATTTCATGTTGATCCCGTTGGTACACGAACAGCGGGATCCCGTCGGGTCAATGGGTAACGATTCTGCGCTTGCCTGCCTGTCGGACCAGCCACGCCTGAGTTACGATTATTTCAAGCAACTCTTCGCCCAGGTCACGAATCCGGCAATCGACTCGATCCGCGAAGATGTGATCATGTCCTTGGAATGCTTTATAGGCCCCGAGCAGAATCTGCTGGAGACGTCGGCAGCACATTGCCACCGGCTGAGAGTCGGCCACCCCATTTTGACTCACGATGAAACTGCGGCACTCAAAGCGCTGGATCATCGCGGATGGCGCAGCCAGGTGATTGATGCCACTTTCGACTGCTCGACAGGGACTGACGGGCTGGTCCCAGCGCTTTCGCGCATCTGCGAGGAGGCTGAGTCGGTGGTTGATGCGGGCATTAGCGTCGTCATTCTTTCCGACCGTGCTGTGAGTACTGATCGTGCAGCCATCAGCATGCTGCTGGCGGCTGGCGCAGTGCATCAGCACCTGGTGCGTTCAGCCAAGCGCACCCGCATCGCGCTTGTGGTCGAAACTGGAGAGGCCAGCGAAGTGCACCACCATTGCCTGCTGATCGGTTTTGGTGTTGATGCCATCAATCCCTATCTCGCCCTGGAGGCGCTTTGGCAGGCACGCCAGGATGGCAAGCTCAACAGCGAAACGCTTGCGGATGATGCGGCCGTGATGGCGGCTTATCGTAAAGGCGTTGCCAAGGGCATGCTCAAGGTCATGGGCAAGATGGGAATCTCGACACTGCAATCCTATAAAGGTGCCCAGATCTTTGAGGCGGTTGGGCTTCATAATGAAGTAATCGCGTTGTGCTTCACGGACACCGCCAGCCGTCTTCAAGGTGTGGGCTTCAAAGTGTTGGCCGAGGAAATACTGAGACGTCACGAACTGGGATTCCCCAGGACGGCTCACGATAACGTTGTGGCGTTACCGAATCCGGGTGAATACCACTGGCGAGCGGGCGGGCGAAAGCACGCCTGGGAGCCACGCGCGATCTCAAGCCTGCAGCGGGCCTCGCAAATGAATA
>JBMUHF010000367.1:0-13463 GCA_050302555.1 Arenicellales bacterium
GGTTTGGCCATTCTTGGCAAAACCAACACGCCTGAATTTGGACTCAATATCTGCACCGCACCAAAACTATTTGGTCCCTCGGTAAACCCGTTTGATGCAACTCTCTCAGCCGGAGGATCCAGTGGGGGTTCTGCCTGTGCCGTGGCCTCTGGTATGTTGCCGGCTGCCCACGCGACAGACAGTGGTGGATCCATCCGAATTCCGGCAAGCAACTGCGGTCTTTTTGGTCTCAAGCCTAGCCGAGGGTTGGTACCACTTGGTCATAACAGGGCAGAGGGGCTCGCGGGATTCAGTGTGGCACATGCGGTTACCCATAGTGTGCGGGATTCCGCGATGCTGCTGGATGTCACCCATGGTCCGATTCCGGGTGCGGTCTACAGCGCGCCCGATACACAAGGCGGGTTTTCACAGTCGCTTGAAGGTGAACTGCCGCAATTCAAAGTGGGACTTTGCACCGGCGGTTTTGCAGGAGAGACAATCGACACTCGTTGCGAAAAGGCCGCCATTGATGCCGGTAGGCTCTGCGAATCTGTGGGCTGCGCGGTGGAAGAGATCATCTTGCCGGTGGACGGCGCGGCATTGCGTGAGGCTTTCGATGTTCTGTTTTCTGCCAATATCGCGAGTGTGGTGGGTAGTGTGCTATCGCGACGCCTGGGTCAAAACCCCAAGACACTCTTTGAGCCCCTGACGATTGCGTGTGCCGAAGCCGGGCAAAGGCGCACGGCTGTGGAATACGTTGGCGCTATTGAGAGAATTCAGCAGGCGGCGGATGTTCTTAGTCGGTTTTTTCTTGAGTATGATGTGCTGCTGACGCCGACACTTGCAAAGCCTCCCTTAAGGCTCAACGAGGTCAGTATGGATTGTGATAACTGGCCTGTTTACCTTGGAGGGATGCTGGACGAGATCCCGTTCACGCCGCTTTTTAATGCAACCGGCGCTCCCGCGGCCTCGGTGCCATTATCAAAAACTGAAGACGGACTGCCGATCGGGATTCAGATCGGTGCGGCGTTGGGTCAGGAGAAAACACTGCTGCGTCTGGCACGTGCATTTGAGGTCGAACGCCCATGGCACTCCCGTATCTGAGATAGATATCCCTATGCCTTCGTACCTGTTTGATCTTTACAGTGCATTTACCGATACGTCGTTTGGTGGAAGTCACGCGGGCATCATCTACGATGGTGAAGTGTTGCCGGCTGAAAAGATGCAGCAGATTGCTCGGGAGGTTCGCGCCCCGGCAACTTGTTTCGTAATGAAGGTGGATGGGCGTGATGTTCATGTGCGTTTTTTCTCAACCGCCCAGGAATACCCGATGTGCGGACACGGCACCCTGGCGCTGATGACAGGCCTTATCTCGCGTGGGTATCTGGACATCCCCCAGGGCGCGACAGAAAACGTCCACCTGCACACACCCGCAAACTCCGCGCTCGTCAGAGTAACTCATCAGAATGACGGGCAAGTCGAAGTGTTGCTGAACCTCGAGCCTGCTGAGTTTGAAGCGGCTTCCATCGATGACGACGAGCTGCAGACACTTTTCCGCGGGAGTCCAGATGATCTGGAGACTTCCTTGCCTATTGAATTTACGGCGTCGGATTTTTCCCATCTGGTGGTTCCGATGGCGAGTCTGGCCGGTGTCCAGTCGCTGTCTCCAGATTTCGACAGACTGAATGATTATTGCGAAAAGGCGGACATCGACACGGTCATGTTCTTCTGCCGTCAAACGGTCGAGGCCGAAAATACCGTGCACTGCCGTGAATTTGCGCCACGTGCGGGAACGCCGGAAGTGCCTGCAGCAGGAACGACCAACAGGGCGCTGGCTTGTTATCTCGCCCGTCATGGTTTGATCAATGCGCAAGGTAATGCACCGTGCATCGTTCGTGCGGAGCAGGGGTACGAAATCGAACGTCCGAGTCTCGTTACCACCCGTATGGCGCTCGATGGAAACGTGCCCACCGATATCTGGGTGGGGGGTCTTGCCACCCAGGTCGTCCGTGGGCAATTTTCCGTCTGAAAGTAGGCCGCTGGCGGCGTTGTATTTATCTCGCTCTATGACAGAATCTTCGGATGCCTGAATACCGGACAACTTCGCTTGCCAAAGGATTGCCCGCTACGGTCCCGTTTGTCGGGCCCGAGGCGCAAGAGCGAATCCTCGAAAAGACATTTGCAGCGCGGATCGGGGCTAACGAAAACGTCTTCGGACCTTCTGCAAAAGTCACCCAGGTCATCGCTGAGATGGGTGCACAGTCGTGGAAATATGGTGACCCTGAGTTTTTTGAGCTTCGCCACGCGCTAGCAGAGCATCATGGTGTTGGACCAGAGCACATTATGGCGGGAGAGGGTATTGATGGCCTCTTTGGCTATCTGGTCCGGCTCTTCGTGGGCCCAGGCGACAAGGTCGTCACTTCAGCAGGGGCGTATCCCACCTTCAATTTTCACGTTGCAGGCTATGGGGGGGGACTCATCACTGTGCCATACCGGGATGACCATGAAGATACTGAAGCGTTGATCGAGGCGGCGAAACTCCACAATCCCAAACTCGTCTATCTCGCTAATCCCGATAACCCCATGGGTACCTGGTGGCAGGCGGAGGCGGTCGAGGCGATGGTGGAGAAGATGCCGTCAGAGTCCTTGCTGGTACTCGACGAAGCCTATGGCGAATTTGCCCCGGAGGGTGTGATGCCCCCAATCGATCCGTCTGATAGCCGGGTATTGCGGTTTCGTACCTTTTCCAAGGCCTATGGGTTGGCCGGTATCCGTGTGGGTTACGCGATCGGTGAGCCCACACTGATCAACGAGTTCAACAAGATCCGCAATCACTTCGGCCTTGGGTGCGTCGCCCAGGCGGCGTGCGTCGCAGCGCTTTCGGATACGTCGCATCTCACCAGCGTGGTTACCAGGGTGAGAGAAGCCCGTGAGAGGCTTTATCAGATTGCATCGGATAACGGGCTTGAAGCCTTGGCATCGGCAACGAATTTTGTAGCGATCGACTGTGGTCGCGATGGTGATTTCGCCAAGGCGGTTTTAGACAGTCTCGTGGCCCAGGGAATTTTCGTGCGGATGCCGGGAGTGGCTCCGCTGAACCGGTGCATTCGCGTCTCGGTAGGGTATCCGGAAGATCTTGCACTGTTTGCGACCGCGTTGCCCAAAGCCTTGGAAGCGGTAGCACGCTAAGGTAGTTGTGCTGACCATCAGATTAAATTTCGATAAAAAGAAAATTTAACGTTAATTTGGAGAAGACTATGTCAATAACCTTGGATCAGGCACAGACGCTGATAGGTGGTGCGCTGGCAGAGGCGCGCAAGTTGGATCTCAAGCCGGTCAGCGTGATCGTGCTGGATGTCCGCGGGTCGATTGTCGCGGCGGCTTCCGAAGACGGTGTTAGCGCTATGCGTGCCCGGATAGCTCATGGTAAAGCCAATGCGGCGATCGCACTCGGTATGGGTACCCGCGCCCTGATGAACCGGGCGGAACAGCAGGCCTACTTCATTCAGTCGATAAACGGCCTTGCTGGTGGCGACATGGTGCCGGTACCGGGAGGTGTGTTGGTGCGGGATGCTTCGGGCGGGCTGCTCGGGGCAGTGGGGATCTCTGGCGATACCTCCGACAATGATGAATTGGCAGCACTGGGCGGTATCAGCGCCGCGGGGCTTGAAGCCGAAACCGGCTGAGTAAGCTCGCCATCACTGTCGTGACTGTCTCAGTCAGGTAGTAGCGTATGCACTGTCTCGACTTAACGCGAAGTGTTAGGGCCAGTCAGAACAATGGCCAGTTAGGCTGTGTTCGCGCTGTCGGCCACAGGGCTTGTAAAGCTATCGTGCTACGGTATTATTTCGCGGCCAAAAATTTTCTAATAGGGCGAAAGCCATGTCCATGCCTTACCTGACACCCTCGATCCGTATACGAAAAACACCGTTCTCGAGTCGTGTTAACGCAGCAGGCGTTAAAGCATATACGGTGTATAACCATATGCTGCTCGCATCTTTTTTCACGACGCCGGAAGAGGATTACCGCCACCTGAAGTCTGCGGTTCAGGTCTGGGATGTATCCTGTGAGCGGCAAGTCGAGATTGTGGGCCCTGACGCGCTGCGTCTGGTGCAGATGACAACGCCGCGTGATATGTCCCGGATGCAGGATGATCAGTGCTATTACGTGCCGATGGTAGATGCATCGGGCCGAATGATGAACGACCCGGTAGCGATACGGCTGAATCAGAATCGCTTTTGGCTGTCGCTCGCTGATTCCGACATGCTGCTGTACTGCAAGGGCCTCGCAGCAGCCGCTAATCTTGATGTCGAGGTGTTCGAACCGGATGTTTCGCCACTGGCGATCCAGGGACCCAAGGCTGACGAACTGGTGGCCCGCGTATTTGGTGACGATATCGTTAGTACGCGCTTTTTCAGATACAAGACGATAAATTTTCAGGGGCAGGATATGATCATCGCCCGCTCCGGGTGGTCCCACCAGGGCGGGTTTGAGCTGTATCTTGACGGTAGTCAGTATGGCGAAGCGCTTTGGGACGCCCTCTTTGCGGCGGGTGAGGATCTGGACGTGCGTGCGGGATGTCCGAATCTGATTGAGCGAATCGAGGCTGGGCTTTTGTCTTTTGGTAGCGACATCACGCCGGCCCATACACCTTTCGAGGCAGGCCTTGGAAAATACTGTGACCTCGATACGGTGAATGGCTTTCTTGGGTATGCAGCCCTGTCAAAGTTGAGCACCCCGTCGAGACAGATTCGCGCACTGGAGATGGACGGCCCCGCGGTGTCTGCAATCTACGATCCCTGGCCGTTGCAGGATGGTGAAGGTAATGTGGTGGGGCAGATTTCATCCTCAACCTGGTCACCTGACTACGATACCAACGTGACCATTGCCATGGTCGATCGCCCACATTGGGACGCGGGGACCGTCCTGACGGCCAAGGTTCCTGATGCTGATCGCAATGCGACGGTCCGTGCCGGGTTTTGGGGCTAGGAGCGATCTCTTAGCGGTCGTGGCCTGAAAAGTTGAAGCAGGAACTCAAGAGCGCGGTCGTGCTGGGGAGGTCTTTTGTGGTGGATGACCTGGATCGCTTTTTGCCTTGATATCCCGTAGATTCACTTTTTTCTTCTCATCAATGCGTTAATCAGCATGGGTCTACATCAGGAACTGTCCGGTTTGCTCGTGGTCTCTATGGAGCAGGCTGTCGCCGCGCCATACTGCGGGCTGATGCTGGCGGATGCCGGAGCCCGTGTCATCAAGATCGAGCGCAAGGAGGGAGACTTTGCGCGGGGATATGATCGTGGCGCCAATGGTAACAGTGTCTTCTTCTCCTGGCTTAACCGCGGCAAGGAGTCGATCGCCATCGATCTTAATAAGGACGACGATGAAGTACTGCTGAGATCAATGCTAAAAAAGGCAGACGTCTTTTTGCACAACCTTGCCCCCGGTGCGTTGTCCAGGCGCGGCTTCGGCGGCGATGCGCTGCGCGAACATAATCCAGGGCTCATTACCTGTGAGATCAACGGTTACGGTTCTTCGGGTCCAGGCGCCCGGAAAAAAGCTTATGATTTTCTCGTCCAGGCTGAAAGCGGTATCTGCGCAATCAATGGCACCCGGGAGCAGCCTGCCCGTGTCGGTATTTCCATTTGTGATATTGCTTCCGGGCAGACAGCGTTCTCCTCGATCCTGAGGGCACTGATTCAACGCGGGCGTACCGAATCCGGGATTGATATTTCCATTGCCATGTTTGATGTGATGGCAGACTTCATGAATTTCCCACTGCTGGCGCATCGTTATCTCGGCGGGGCGCCTGAACGCATGGGTCTGACCCATGCGTTGATTGCCCCTTATGGCGCCTACCGGGTGAAAGGTGACGGACAGATCCTGATCGCGATACAGAGTGATCGGGAATGGTGCACCTTCTGTGACGCTGTACTGGGCCAGCCCGAGTTGGGACAGGACCCGCGTTTTGTGAATAACACCGAGCGTGTTCAGCACCGGGACGTGATGGATAAGATCATCAATGCGGTCTTCGGTCGATACGATATTGATGAGATTACCGAGTTGCTGGATGACGCGCAGATCGCGTGTGGACGCCTCAGCAGTGTTGAGGATCTTGCCGATCATGCGCTCATACGCAATCAGGTAGCGGACTTCGACGGCGTCGAGGTGAGCATGGCTGACCTGCCGGTCGTCACCGATGGAGTCCGGCCAACCGTGGTCCCGGTGCTGGATCAGCACGGCTCGTCAATCCGCAAGGAATTCTCCGGTTAACATTGCCGTAGCCACGGCCAGACGAAGATGAATATCAAACCGCCTACTTACCCGCTTGACCACCCTGAGATCCGCGAAAGTGTTTCCCGCTTGTGCGAAGATTTTCCGGGAGAGTACTGGCGTAAGTGCGACCGTGAGCAGGCATATCCCGGCGAGTTTGTGAAGGCGTTGACGGAAGCGGGCTTTCTGGGCGCACTGATCCCCGAGTCCTATGAAGGTTCAGGTTTGCCGCTTTCAGCGGGGGCGGCGATTCTCGAGGAAATTCACCGCTCGGGCAGCAATGCGGGGGCGTGTCATGCACAGATGTACACCATGGGCACGCTGTTGCGTCATGGATCTGAAGCCCAGAAGGAAAAATACCTGCCGGCCATCGCCCGAGGCGAACTGCGTCTCCAGGCTTTTGGGGTCACCGAGCCGACCAGTGGTACCGATACCACGGCACTTCGTACCACGGCACAACGCGTCAACGATCATTACGTCGTAAACGGACAGAAGATCTGGACCTCTCGTGCCGAGCACTCAGATCTTATGATTCTGTTATGCCGCACGACACCCCGGGACGAGGTTCAGAAAAAGACCGACGGGCTGTCGGTGTTGCTGGTGGATATGCGTGAGGCGGGTGACGAGACGCTCACCATCCGGCCGATTCGTACGATGATGAATCACGCGACGACCGAAATCTTTTTCGATGATATGCCGGTTCCGGTCGAAAACCTGATTGGAGAGGAAGGCCGGGGCTTTCGATACATTCTATCGGGCATGAATGCAGAGCGGATTCTGATCGCTGCCGAATGTATCGGCGACGCGAAATGGTTCATCCAGAAAGCTACCGCCTATGCGGCAGAGCGCTCGGTGTTCGGACGGCCGATCGGCCAGAATCAGGGGGTACAATTTCCGATTGCGAGAGCCTATGCCCAGATGCGTTCAGCAGAACTTATGCTGCGTGAGGCGATTCGACTTTACGATGCCGGTGAGAATCCCGGCGAAGAAGCAAACCTCGCAAAGATGCTTTGTGCGGAAGCATCCTGGACTGCCGCAGAGATGTGCGTGCAGACTCACGGGGGTTTTGGCTTTGCCGAGGAATACGATGTTGAGCGCAAGTTCCGCGAGGCGCGGCTTTATCAGGTGGCGCCGATTTCGACCAATCTTATTTTGAGTTACCTCGGCGAGCATGTTCTGGGCTTGCCACGGTCTTATTGATAGCGCCTGCGAGATCCAATGATGAACGAAGAAGACCATAAGTCAGTCCAGCCCCGCAGAAGCTTTATTTTTGCCCCGGGTTTGAGGCCCGAGCTGTATCCCAAGGCGTTGGCAAGCGGTGCAGATATCGTCTGTGTCGAACTTGAGGACGGGATCGCGCCGCACGATAAAGATGAAGCCCGGGAAAAGACCATGGTGCTCTTTGCTGAGCCCCAGGCCGACGATGGTGTGGAGCGCATTGTCCGTATCAACTGTCTGCGCTCAGCGGTAGGACTTGATGATGTTCAGGCGATCCTCGCGACGGACATGCCCCCGCCGGCATTGATGCTGCCCAAAGTAGTTTCTCCGGATGAAGTGGTCTGGCTTGATGATCTGCTGACTGAGCGCGGTCACGATACCCGTCTGCACATCATTATTGAGATGAATGCAGGGCTTGAAGCGGTCTTCGATATAGCTCGATCCAGCCCTCGTATCGATGCGCTGTTTTTTGGCGGAGTGGATATGGCGGCGGATCTGCGGTGTAAAAACGCCTGGGAGCCGCTGCTTTACGCGCGCTCGCGAGTGGTGCACGCGGCCGCCAGCATCGGCGTTGATGCGATCGATGTTCCGTATCTGGATCTAGAGGACCTTGAAGGCATGAAGGTTGCAGCTCAACAGGCCAAGGATCTTGGATTTAGCGGCAAGGGCGCGATTCACCCGAAACAGATCGCGGATCTCAACGGTGTATTCACGCCCTCCGCCGAGGAGATCGCCCGGGCACGAAAAGTCCTTACAGCGTTTGAAGAAGCCAACACCGGCCTCGTCGTAGTGGATGGAAAGTTGATTGAAAAGCCCGTGGTCCGGGAGATGCAGAGAATTCTCTCAGTGGCAGGGCGCGCCGGGGTCTAAGTTACTACAACTGCCACCTCTATCCCAAAGCATCTTTCAGGGCATTGGCGCCATCGCGTAGTGCTTCGGTGGCTTTATCCAGCATGCGGCTGTAGTGGATGAAACTGTGTAGTACCCCCGGGTAGATTTTCAGGGTGGCCTGTTTGCCCGCCGCCTGCATGGCGTCGTAAAGGGCGGTTGAGTCATCCTGCAGCGGATCGCATTGCGCAGCCCCGATGAAGGCTGTTGGCAATACGTGGATATCTCCATTTAAGACCTTGAAGCGGGGATCGTCTCTTTCCCGGGTTTCAGTAAGATAACTCGTCAGGTAAAACTCTTTTTCCTCAGGCGTAAACTCAAATTCGACGTTACCGTATTGCTCCCACGAGTGTGACTGGGTTAAACCATAGGCGCCGTAATACAGCATCAGAAACTGGATGATGCCGGGACTTTGTTGGTGACAGAGCTGGGTCACGCCAACCGCCATGTTGGCGCCGGCAGAATCGCCGCCGATTCCGAGCCGAGAATTGTCCAAGCCGCAACTTTCGCCCTTGGCCTGCAGCCACTCAATCACAGCCAGCGCCTCGTTGATCGCTACGGGGAATTTGTATTCTGGCGAGAGGGCATAGTCGACGCCGACCACGTGAGCGCCAGAGAAATCAGCCAGCAAACGCATCACCCGATCGTGGGTATCGAGATTTCCGACTACCCAGCCTCCGCCATGAAGATACAAAAGGGTGGGCCCATCACTTGC
The DNA here is from genome assembly GCA_050302555.1 of Arenicellales bacterium. Taxonomy (GTDB): domain Bacteria; phylum Pseudomonadota; class Gammaproteobacteria; order Arenicellales; family UBA868; genus UBA868. Next base: position 9,071 of record JBMUHF010000367.1, read on the forward strand.
GTTAAGCGGCCTGTAAATTCGGACGGGAACCTCCCGAACCGGCCCCGGAATGGTTAATTCGGAGATGTCATGCATATCGGGTTTGATTTCGTTCCACCAGGCCCGTTCCGCGTTGTAGACCTCCCGAATCTCTTCAATGGAGAGTGTCGCAAGGTCATCTATTTCACTGGTGAGCGTCGCCCGCTTTTTCATGACAGCCAGCATCTGAGGATCGAGTTGCATGGGTTATCTCCTGTGATCTGGGAAATCCGCGGTGGCCCACATGACGAGCAACGTCATGTGGCTTGGTAAATCAGCCACTGCTGATCGAAGCGTTCAAGGTTCTCGCGGGTATATTCCACGAAGTCGAAATCGATCGTGGAATGAATCTCGGAAACCATGCTCCAGAGAGTTTCTCTCAGCAAAGACGCACACTTCATCGCATCAAAAGCGTGTCGGGTGGCATCCGGGGAAGCCGCGTTGAAATACTGGTCCAGTAGCCAGTGCTCTTGCTCTGGGGAAAGACCGTTATTCGATGCCAGATTAGCCAGATCAAAGAGCGGGCTGTTATAGCCGGCGTAGTCCCAGTCGATTAGCCAGAGGCGTTTACCATCGTCGATAAAGTTTGCGGCGAGAAGATCGTTATGTCCGTAAACAAGATCGATAGACCCGACAGCCGTTTCCAGTGCAGCACTCTTCTCCCTGAGTGAAGGCAGTACGTCCCGCATTCGGCTGCCGTCATTCTCAAGAGTGGCGAGGTAGTCACGAATCACATGGAACACCCAGAAGATAAGCGCCGGCCCCCGGACATGCTGCGTCAGCTCACGGTGACAGGTGTGTAGTATCGGGACGATCTGCTGCAGATAGACATCCTGCCTGACATCTTCTTCGGCAAGCGTTTTCCCCTCGATAAAATCAAGAACCAGAATACCGGGGACCTGGTGCACAACAGCTGGCGACAGTCCAACTTTTGCAGCAGCGCGGCTCGCCTGCAGTTCGTTGAAGCGCATGACGCCATGCAGGGGTATATCGTCACCCATTCTGACAAAATACTTGCGGCCTTGGTCCGTGGCAACGAAATTTCGGTTGGTGATGCCACCATCGATGGGTTCCAGGCTAACGGCGCCTTTCCAGAAGTCCAATTGCGCAATCTCTTGTTCAGCGTGATCGTTCATGTCGATGATCCAAAAAGTGTCTTTAAGTTTAGGTGGTGAAGCAGATGTGCTCAGCCTACTGTGTTCGGCAGTACCTTGGCAATAATTTCGGAGAACATCGTAAGCGCCGAAGCTCTTGGGAATGTGCGTCGATAGACAAGACGCACCTCCCGGACGGCTTCCGGGATACTCACCTCGCGCAGAATAACCTTGTCGGTGGCGAGGCGTCCGCCGTGGACTGAAAGTGCTGGGACCAATGTGATACCCAGGCCCATGCCCACGAGTTGCACAAGTGTCTCAAGGCTGGAGGCGTTCAGTCTGGGAAGTGGATTTGCCGCATCCCGGCTGTTGATCTTGCAGGCGCTGATGATCTGTTCTGACAGACAATGCTCTTCAGACAGCAAAAGCACTTTTTCATCCTTGAGGTCTGAAAGTGATACCACATCTTTGTTGTAGAAATGATGGTCCCGAGGATGGGCAAGCCAGAAGGGTTCTTTGAACAATCGTATTTCGCCAAGATCCTCACCGGGTGGAGAAGTAGCAAGTAGAGCGCCATCCAGTTGATGTTCACGTAACTTCCCGATCAGTTGATCTGTTGTGGCTTCGGTGAGTTCGAGCGAGAGTTCCGGGTGCTGATGCTGAAGTTCCAGCATGAAGAGCGGCACCAGGTAAGGACTTAAGGTATGAATTGCGCCGATCCGAAGTGGACCCGCCAATGGATCGTTTTGAGCGTCGCCAAGGCTGCGGATGACTTCGGCCTGCTCCAGTATCTGCCTTGCGTGACCGATGATCGTCTGCCCAATCGGGGTGACATGTACACTGCGGTTCGTCCGCTCGAAAAGGATCGTACCGAGCTCCTCTTCAAGCTTGTGAATCTGCCCCGAAAGCGTTGGCTGACTGACGAAACAGCGCTGGGCAGCCTGGCCGAAGTGCAGGGTTTCGCTTACGGCGACGAGATATTCAAGGTCACGGAAATTCATCTCTAATGATAGATAAAACCGATTAAAACAATAACAACAAACGATTATACAGATAACCGTTTCGGTCTTATATTTCCCCTCACAGTGCTTTGACTAACGCTGTTGCATAGTTCATTAAAACTGAAGGAGAAAGCTGATGGCTCTTAAAGATTCCAAAACTGAACAAAACCTGAAAGACGCATTTGCCGGCGAGTCGCAGGCAAACCGCCGTTACCTGTACTTCGCCGCCAAGGCAGATGTAGAGGGTTACAACGATGTCGCTGCGGTGTTCCGCTCGACTGCCGAAGGTGAAACCGGGCACGCACACGGACATCTGGAATACCTTGAGGAAACGGGTGATCCAGCAACGGGTTTGCCAATCGGCGGAACCGGTGACAATCTCAAAGCTGCAGTCGCGGGAGAAACGCACGAGTACACCGATATGTACCCCGGCATGGCAAAGACAGCACGCGAAGAAGGCTTCGACGAGATTGCGGATTGGTTTGAAACGTTGGGTAAAGCGGAACGCTCTCACGCTAACCGCTTCCAGAAAGCGCTGGACTCTCTAGACGATTGACCTCGGCGTCGATGGCTTTGAACGGGAGGCGCTAAGTCGCCTCCCGTTTTCGTTAGGCATAAGGATTCATGGGAAAAACAACCGAAGGTAGCCTTGAGGCACCCGTCCGTTACCCGGTCGACTGGCAAAGCGCCGACTTCAACGACGAAGCAAAACTGATGTCGGAGATGGAGCGCGTCTTCGATCACTGCCATGGCTGTCGTCGATGCGTCTCGTTGTGCGACAGTTTTCCAACGCTCTTCGATCTGGTGGATGAGTCAGAAACCATGGAGGTCGATGGTGTCGCTCAGCAGGATTACTGGAAGGTCGTTGACCAATGCTATTTATGCGATCTTTGCTACCTCACCAAGTGCCCGTATGTTCCGCCGCATGAATGGAATATAGATTTCCCGCATCTGATGCTGCGGGCAAAAGCGGTACGTTTTTCTCAGAAGGGCGCATCCACTCGCGATAAACTGCTGACGAGTACTGATCTCGTGGGCAAGACGGCGGGGATTCCGGGGATTTCGGTTGTGGTCAACGCGGCCAATCGCTCGGCGCCCTTGCGCAAAACGCTAGAAAAAGTCGCCGGTATTCATCGCCAGGCCAGCATTCCCCGCTATGAATCTCGATCCTTGCGCAAGAGAATGTCCAGCCTCATATCATCGAACGAAGATGTCGCCACGCCGACTGCGCGGACGCAGGGCAAGGTAGCCCTTTTTGCCACCTGTTACGGTAACCGCAATGATCCGGGGCTGGGAGAGGATCTGGTTTCCGTACTACAGCGCAACAATATTCCCGTGACAATCGCGGAGAAGGAACGTTGCTGCGGCATGCCCAAACTTGAACTAGGAGACCTCGCTTCGGTCAAAAAGGCGAAGGAAGAAAATATCCCGCATCTCGCCAAGTGTGTTGACGATAGATGGGATCTTGTAGCGCTGGTGCCGTCTTGCGTACTGATGTTTCGCCAGGAACTGCCACTGCTTTTCCCGGATGACCCTGAGGTTCAAAAAGTAGCCAATGCCTTTTTTGATCCGTTTGAGTACCTCATGCTGCGCCACAGCGAAGGATTGCTCGATACAGAATTTGTGACGGCACTGGGTTCGGTGGTTTACCACGCCTCATGCCATCAGCGCGTACAGAATTTTGGCCCCAAAACGCGCGACCTCTTGAAGTTGATCCCGAACACTGAAGTGACCATGATCGAACGCTGTTCGGGTCACGACGGCACCTACGGCGTGAAGGCTGAGACCTTCGATAAAGCCACGAAAATCGGAAGACCGGTGGTGAATGCGATCAAGAAGAACAAGCCGGATCACTACGGAAGCGACTGCCCGATTGCAGGCAATCACCTCGAGAACGGCGTCGGTGACGGCAGTGCTGCGGAGCACCCCATCAGCCTACTTCGAAAGGCCTATGGAATCTGACCTACATTTTGGAACTCCTATGAAGAAGTTATCACGAAGCGACCTTTTTTCTCTCGAAGTCTATTCCGAGAAAAGGCTGGACTTTCGGACCCACGTTCTGGCGCACAAAGCCAACCGGCGGGTTGAGGTCGGACCTCACGCGACGCTTTATTTTGAGGACACCCTAACAATGCAGTACCAGGTGCAGGAAATGCTCCGCATCGAACGCATCTTTGAAGCCGATCAGATTCAGGAAGAACTGGACGCCTACAATCCGCTCATTCCAGACGGCGCCAACCTCAAGGCAACATTTATGTTGGAGTATCCCGAGGTAGAGGA
>JBMUHF010000368.1:0-2564 GCA_050302555.1 Arenicellales bacterium
GTCGAGGCGGTAGGGGGCGGGGCAGAGGGTGATCAATCCAGCGAGGCTGTTGAGAATGCGGCAAGCGGCGGGGTAGAGGAGACGTAACAGGCGTTGGCTTTCGAGTAGGCGGTAGGGAGTTCATACTTGCCATTTCCGGAAAACGGCCCCAAGCCTGCCCAGCGTTTAGATCATGTCTAAGGAAAATAATCTCGAAAATCTGCGTCGTCGCATCGACGACATAGACCTCAAGTTGCTTGACCTGATCAACGAGCGTGTCAGGACAGCTTCGGAGATCGGAGCAGATAAGGCGTTGCGAGGGGAGGCGGTGTATCGTCCTGAGCGTGAGGCCCAGGTCTTTAGGCGACTGATGGATCGTAATGCTGGACCGATGGATGATGACGCGGTTCGATCAATCTTCGGAGAAATCATCTCCAGCGCCCGTGGTGCTGAAGCACCGGTTCGAGTAGCAGCTCTCGGACCGCGGGGCACGTTCAGCGAACAGGCAGCCCATAAGGTGTTCGGTAGGCAGATCACGCTGCTAGAGGGAGCCAACATCAGAGAAGTGTTCCGGCTTACTGAGTCCGGCGACGCTCAGTTCGGTGTGGTGCCGGTCGAGAATTCAACCGAGGGAGGCGTCAACGCGACCCTCGATCTACTCATGGAGACAACCCTTCAGGTCTGCAATGAGGTGGAGTTACGCGTCACCCATTGCTTGCTGGCCAGCGAGAATATCCCTGCTCCCAGGGAGATTGCAGGCCACGAGCAGGCGCTTGCGCAATGTCGTAATTGGCTGGCGACTCACTACGCCGGCGTGCCATTGTTGCCAAAGTCCAGTACAGCTGAAGCAGCTCGAGCCGCCGCGGATGACTCCGGGGTGATGGCAATTGCCTCCTCAGAAGCCGCTACGCTTTACGGGCTTGAAGTTCGGGCCCGAGATATCGCAGATGTGCCCGGGAACACGACGCGTTTTCAGGTGCTGTCGACGGCCTCATCCCCGCCGAGTGGTAGCGACAAGACGAGTGTGGTGACTGCGACATCAAATGATGCTGGCTCGTTACTCCAACTTCTCGAACCATTGGCAAGGGCTGGAATCAGCATGACGCGAATCGAATCCCGGCCCACGCGGGCGGGTCTTTGGAAGTACGTATTTTTCATTGATCTCGAGGGTCATATCACAGAACCCAGGGTTGCAGATGCCTTGAAAGAAATTGAGGGCGCTGCAGCATTCTTGCGGATTCTGGGCTCCTATCCCCGGGCCCTGTGATTGAGATGTCTGGCATTGATCAGTTGATCGCGGCCGGGGTACGTGGCCTTCAACCCTATCAACCGGGAAAGCCTGCCGAGGCGCTTGAGCGTGAGCTCGGTATCACCGACATCATCAAGTTAGCGTCAAATGAAAACCCGCATGGCTCAAGCCCTGCGGTGTCTGCTGCTATCACGGGTTTCCTCTCAGGCCTGTCCCGTTATCCGGATGGATCTGGCCATTCTTTGAAACAGCTTTTATCCAAACGACTCGGGGTGCGCACGAGCCAGATTACGTTGGGCAACGGTTCCAACGATGTACTGGATCTCGTTACTCGCGCCTTTGTTGATCCCGGCCAGCAAGTCGTGGTCGCGGAGCATGCATTCGCGGTCTACGCGCTTTCTGCGAAAAGCGTCAACGCGGACCTCGTCGTTGTTCCCGCACGGGACTTTGGTCATGACCTTGAGGCGATGGCAGCGACGGTAACAGACTCTACCCGAGTAGTGTTTGTCGCGAACCCGAATAATCCTACTGGCACTTATCAGGACAACGATGCGGTCCAGAAGTTCCTAGCCGGCTTACCGTCCAATGCGGTGGCAGTGATCGACGAGGCTTACTTTGAGTACGTTAAAGAAGAGGCGTACCCCGACGGCATCGATCTGCTTTCGCGCTTTCCTAATCTCATTGTCGTTCGCACATTTTCGAAGGCGTATGGATTAGCAGGACTTAGAGTGGGCTATGCCGTCGCCTCAGATCAGATCACGGAGGTCCTCAACCGGGTTCGTCATCCTTTCAATGTCAACTCCCTTGCGCTGATTGCAGCCGAGGCGGCTCTAACTGACGAGAGTTTCGTTGTTGACAGCGTCTCCGAGAACCTGAAAGGTTTGAGACAGCTTGAATCCGGATTCGCAGACCTTGACCTTGAGTGGATTCCATCGGTGGCGAACTTTATCTGTGTTCGGGTCGGAGCAAACGCGACGCAAATCTTCGATTCGATGCTCCGGCAGGGAGTGATCGTGCGCCCTGTGGCAAATTATGGACTCACCGAACATCTTCGGATCAGCGTTGGATTGGATCAAGAGAACAATCGCGCCCTCCAAGCATTAAAGACCGCCCTTTTAGAGATGGTGAGCACCTGATTACATGGCTCAAGAAAGTCAGCTTGTAGAGACCTTGGCGGTGATCGGGGTCGGCCTAATCGGCGGCTCACTCGCCGGTGCACTGAAAGAGTGTGGGGCCGTTGGATGCGTTGTTGGGTGCGGAAGAAATATCGATAACCTAGAAATGGCGTTGCAACGTGGATTAATTGACCGTTATACGAGAGACCCCCTTGAAGCAG
>JBMUHF010000369.1:0-2115 GCA_050302555.1 Arenicellales bacterium
TGCACCCACGATCACGGCTTTGGCCTTGAAGATGTGCAGGTCACCGGTGCGCACGTTAAACCCAATGGCGCCGCCAACACGGTTGTCCTTGTTCTCGTCCATCAGGAGGTGCGTGACCATGATCCGGTTGTAAATCTTGTCAGCCGATTTTTTGGCGGCCTCTGCGACAATTGGCTTGTAACTTTCGCCGTGGATCATGATCTGCCATTTGCCTTCCCGCTGGTACCGGCCGTTCTCGGGGTCGCGCATGAGCGGCAAACCCCATTCTTCAAACTTGTGCACTGTCGAATCAACGTGCCGGGCCATGTCGTAGGCGAGATCTTCGCGCACCATGCCCATCAGGTCGTTGCGTGCGTAGCGCACGTGATCCTCAGGCTGGTTTTCATCCCACTGCATGCCCATGTAGCAGTTGATCGCGTAAAGACCCTGCGCCACTGCACCACTGCGGTCGATGTTGGCTTTTTCCGCGACGACTATCCTCATGTCGCGGCCCCAGTGCCGAGCCTCGTAGGCGGCACCCGTGCCGCCCATACCGCCGCCGACGACCAGAATGTCGCAATCTTCAAAAACGGTCTTGAAGCCCATTAGTAATACACTCCCTGTTTGAATTTGCTCTTGTCGATGACGGGAAGTCCACGCTCGATATTAAGAGCGTCCGGCTCATAGCAAAGCAGCTGTGAATCCACTTCTTCCTGGGTTGGCTCGGCAAGCTCGGCGAGTTTCGGAATCTTTTCTCCCCAGGGCTGCGTCGTGATGGGCGAGACAAAATCTTTGACCTCGCCATTTCTGAACTTGATCTTCCATGAGATCGTGCCTTTTTCTTCTTCGCGCAGCACGCGGACGCTGTGTCCCATCGGAGCGAAATCCGCGTAGCCGCGCGCGTCGATCGCGTTCTGTGGGCAGGCCTTAACGCACGAATAGCACTCCCAGCACATATTGGGCTCGATATTCATCGCCCGTCGGTAGGTCTTATCGATATGCATGATGTCAGATGGACAGATGTCGACGCAGTGACCACAGCCATCACACTTGGTCATATATACAAAAGTTGGCATTGATTTCTCCTTGTTTCGGGGTCTGATGACGACTCTTGGGAAGTCCTCGACCAGATCACCCGATATGAAACTGGTATTGAGAGTTAATTAGTAGTGGCGCGCGGGTTCTCTTTTAATCCCTAGGCCAAACTGTGCCGGCTTGTCTGTCGGTTCCGGCAAATTGGCGCGTGAGCCGTCGGCTTCCTGTACGCGCTTTTGAAAAGCCGCCGCGGGCTTGAAGAACATGTGGGCAAACTTGGACCAGAGAACAGTGCCAAAGAGCGTTGTGCTAGATATGACAAACGCCAGCAGCGCGACGGTCGTCCAGGCGCCACCGCCCTGGATCTGCAAATAAGACCAAATCAGCGCGAATGTTGTGGTGGCAAGCAGGGCGAGGATAAAAAGGTCCGCGCGTATGAGTCGATACCAGGCGTTACCCTCTGCAGCAACGTCGACTCTGATGAAAAACCAGAACCAGTACCCTCCGACACAGACCATCAGCGCACCAATATGCCAGAGACCTGTTACGACACCCGGAGCTACAGTCGCTGAGGTGGGGTACGAGAAAATAAGGATGACTGTGGTGACAAGGAAAATTACAAAGCCGTACATGCCGAGAAGATGGGCAATGCGGCGCCGGGCGTTGCAGAATTCCCCAGAGAGCATAACGTCGTTAACAGCGGTCTTGACGGCGATCGAGGCTTTCTCGCCACCCCCAACGCTTCGAGTCTGGCTTTTCTGTGCTTTTTGACCAGCCTGGAAGAAGTACTTGGCACTTTTCTTATGGATGACATCGAGAAGCGTGCCCCCCACCACTAGCAGGAACATCAGGACCACGTAGGTCTGCATGATCGCTGCGGGCAGAAGGTCCGCAAAGGGGTTATGGCTAAGCATGGCTCAAACTTTCCTCGTCAGTTCTAACAGGATGACGAGATGCTGAATCATGATGGCTTACAGCACAAGCCATTGTTTTCTTGCTGGCAATAAACTCAGTTTATGTTTTTGATTGGGGAGGCCTTATCTTTACTTTTACCTTATTCGAGATAAGGAAAATCTATTAAGGTGCCAATTGGTCCAAGGC
>JBMUHF010000370.1:0-2811 GCA_050302555.1 Arenicellales bacterium
GCGAGCAATTCCCGGGCCTGCGACTGATGCTCCTTCAGGCCGGATTCGACCAGCGTGATCGCCTGTGCCAGCGCCCGCCGATCCTGACTCCCGATAGCGTCCGCCAGCGAGGTCATATCGTTCACGCAGATAACTCCCGCACAAACTCGATGATCTGCTGATCTACCTCCAGCGCTTCGCCGGGCTGCGCGTGCAAGCAGAGCACCGTACCGTCACGCTCTGCCCGGATCACGTTTTCCATTTTCATCGCCTCGATCACAGCGAGTTCATCACCGGCTTTGACCTCAGCCCCTTCAGCGACCGCTACAGAGACCAGAAGGCCTGGCATCGGCGAGAGTGCCAAGTGGGAAAGGTCCGGTGCAACCTTTTGAGGCATGAGGTGATATAGCGCTGCGCTGTAGGGCTCAAGCACCAGCGCCTCGACACTGGCACCGCTGTGAAAAACCTCATAGCGAGCGCCGGATCGGCTGAGCTGGGCTGTGGCTTCGATCCCGTCTACAGAGAAATCAATGACACCGGCGAAGGGACTTCCTATGAAAGCAAGTGATAACGCCTCTCCATTCACTATTACCTGCCAGCAGCTTTTGTCGGCAGTGACCCTGACTTGGTGCTGGTCGGTATCGATCTGGACTATCCGTGTTACTGCCTGCGAACCCCAAGACGCAGCCAAACGGTCTTCGCGCAGATGCCAATGCTCATAGACCACGGCGATCAACGCCACGATCCGGTGCACTACGGATTGAGACAATGTGTTGCCGGAAAAACCCTCGGGAAACTCTTCTTCAATAAAACCGGTAGTGGTATCGCCGGAAAGGAACCGAGGATGTTGCACCAGGGCGGCCAAAAACGGAGTATTGCTCTGGATACCCCTGATTTCAAAGCGATCAAGCGCCCGAAGCATAGTGGCCGCTGCCTGCTCGCGATCGGGTCCGTGAGTCACCAGCTTGGCGATCAGGGGATCGTAGTGCAGGCTGACCTCGCCGCCTTCGCAGATGCCTGTATCTACCCGTACACCCTGCGCGTCATCGGGTGGACGAAAACGCAGCACGCGCCCGGAGGACGGCAAGAATCCCCGGTAGGGATCTTCAGCATAAACCCGGGACTCCAGCGCCCACCCACTGATGCCGACGTCCTGTTGAGATATCGTCAGCTTTTCTCCTGCGGCAATCCGAAGCATCCACTCCACAAGATCAATTCCAGTAATGAGTTCGGTTACCGGGTGCTCGACCTGCAGCCGTGTATTCATCTCCAGAAAATAGAAGTTGCGCGCTTCATCAACGATGAACTCCACCGTACCCGCAGAGGTGTAGCCCACCGCCGCCGCAAGGGCTAACGCCTGGGCGCCCATTTGTGCACGCAGGCCTTCATCGACAAAAGAGGATGGAGCCTCTTCCACAACCTTCTGATGCCGGCGCTGAATAGAACATTCGCGCTCGTTGAGATGAATGCGGTTGCCATGATGGTCCGCCAGGACCTGGATCTCGATATGCCGAGGCCGGCTGACAAATTTCTCGATAAACACACGGTCATCTGAAAAACTGGAGCGCGCTTCACTGGATGCCCGCTCAAAACCCTCACGGCATTCATCATCATCAGTGGCAATCCGCATGCCCTTGCCGCCCCCACCTGCGCTCGCCTTGAGCATGACGGGGTATCCGACCTGTCGGGCGCGACTCACCGCATCGTCGGCATCGATAAGCACCTCATTAAAACCCGGAATGGTCGGCACCCCTGCACTCTCGGCCAGGGCCTTGGAAGCGATCTTGTCACCCATGACTTCAATCGCCGTTGCTGGGGGGCCTACAAAAGCGACTCCCACAGCCTCCAGACCGGAAACCAATGCAGATTTTTCCGAGAGAAAACCGTATCCGGGATGCACCGCGTCGGCACCGGTTGTTTGGCAGGCATCGATGATCCGCTCCACCACAAGATAACTCTTAGCCGAAGCGGATGCGCCGATGTGAACAGCTTCATCAGCCATCAAGGTGTGCGGCGCATCACGGTCAGCATCTGAGAAGACCGCAACCGTGCTGATTCCCATACGTCTGGCCGAACGAATCACCCGACAAGCAATCTCACCCCGGTTGGCGATTAGGAGTTTGTTAAACATGTGAAGTCTCTTGCTAGCCTCTTACCTTAATATGCGCAGGTTGAAAACCGGCGCTACGGCTGTGACCAGTCTACCCCGGACTCAAAAAGCGCCAGCAACCGCTCGATATTCTGCCGGGCATCGTTTTCAAAAAGACTCTGGAAGTGTACCGTCGAGTAAATGTGCGGCCGATTCGCCAGTGTTCTTAAAAATCCGCCCTGCCCCCGGGCAAAAGCCTCATCGTTGGAGTGTGTCGCTTCACAACGAAGGTCGTGTGTGTCGGCAAAAATTGCATCCCAGGGTTGTGAAAGACCCCATAGATCAACATCCACTGCAAACTGCGCTTGAAAGCCCCGAGGTGGCTCGCGATGGTCAGTCGCGATAATCAGCTCGGCCACATCCGATATGAAAGTCGCCGGCAGATTTCCGGACGCCTCGCTGGCGAACCATTCAGCGCTGCGCGCTTCATTATCGCGCGCCCCGGCAACAAAGATGGCGTCATGAAACCAAAGCGCCATCTCTACGGCATCATCGGTTCCCAACACCAGGGCGGCCTCATCGTAGGCGGCAAGACAAACCGCGATATGACCGCTGTCATGATAACGACGGAATGCAGCACGGTAGTGTCGGCTAAGTACCTCAAAAATCTGGGCAGACTCCCAGCCCCCTCCGGCGCGGGACCAGAGTCCGCAAAACCGATCTTGCTCCACGATACTCAGGAT
>JBMUHF010000371.1:0-3290 GCA_050302555.1 Arenicellales bacterium
GTTCGCGTTGCCTTTACGGAAGCCTCTGCACTCGAAGCCATTGAGGAATTAGGTTATCCGGTCGTTCTAAAGCCGGCGGTGGGCTCCTGGGGCCGCCTACTCTCCAAGGTCAACGATCGCGAATCTGCAGAAGCCATCCTCGAACACAAAGCGGTGCTGGGCAGTTATCACCATTCGATTTTTTATATTCAAAAGTTTGTCGACAAAAAAGGCCGCGACATCCGCAGTTTTGTGGTGGGTAATGAATGCATTGCGGCGATCTATAGAAGTTCGGAGCACTGGATTACCAACACCGCTCGTGGCGCAGTCGCGAGCGGCTGCGAAGTCGATAGCAAGATCGCTGAGATCTCTCTCGCCGCTGCCGACGCCGTGGGGGGCGGCGTTCTGGCGGTCGATCTTTTCGAAACTCCCGAAGGTCTTTATGTGAACGAGGTCAATTACACGATGGAGTTCAGAAACAGCATTGAGACCACGGGGGTTAACATCCCGGCTCGTGTCGTCGACTTCGTATTGAGCCAGCAACTGTGACGAGTGTCTCGATTGTTGGCGGGTCCGGCTATACCGGCGGAGAACTCCTTCGACTGCTGCTGGCTCATGGAGAGTGTGACGTCCGTCAAGTCACCTCCGAACGCTTCGCCGGCAAGACAGTTCATAAGGCGCATCCCAATCTGCGCGGAGCTAGCGCCCTGAAGTTCTGTGCCCTGACGGAACTTGAGCCCTGTGACGTGTTGTTTCTTTGCCTGCCTCACGGAGGCACCGCTGGGCGCTTTGAGAACTTTTCGGCCCTGGCACCGAGGATCATTGACCTTAGTGCGGACTTTCGCCTTGCAGATCCTGAGGCGTATGCCGAATGGTACGGGCAAGTCCACCCCAATCCTGATTTGCTCGGTCGTTTTGCCTACGGTATCCCGGAGCTCAATCGAAACGAGTTGAAAACCGCAACGCACGTCGCCTGTGCAGGGTGCAATGCCACTGCGAGTACGCTCGCTCTGGCACCGCTCTCACGCCGAAACCTGATCTCCTCGGTGGTCATTGATGTCAAGGCGGGATCGAGCGAAGGAGGGAACGCAGTCAATGACGGGAGTCACCATCCTGAGCGCAGTGGCGCCGTACGCTCCTATCGCCCGACACGTCATCGCCACGTGGCTGAAATCACCCAGTCACTGGGCACGTTCCCGATACATTTCTCTGCAACTTCGATCGAAATGGTCCGGGGAATCCTCGCAACCTGTCATGTATTCCTGACTGAGCCGCAGGAAGAAAAAGAGATTTGGGGAATATATCGAAAAGACTATGCGGATGAACCCTTCATACGCATCGTCAAGGAGCGCAGTGGCATTCACCGGTACCCCGAACCTAAACTCCTGAGTGGGACGAACTTTTGTGATATCGGGTTCGAAGTTGATTCGGGTACCAACCGGGTGGTAGTAATCAGTGCGATTGATAACCTGATGAAAGGAGCGGCTGGACAGGCCGTGCAGTGCTTCAACATCATGCATGGCCTGGACGAGCACACAGGGCTCACCTTCCCCGGCCTGCATCCGATCTGAAGAGCGATGTGCCGCCTCCTGTGGCTTCGGGCAGAAGAGCCCTTCGAGGTCTCCCCACACTTGCTGAAGTTTGGCGCCCTTTGCCGAAACAGCGAGGAATACCAGGGACATGGCTGGGGTTGTAGCTGGATCTCCGACGGTCGATGGCAGTTTCACCATACCCTTTCACCCATCTGGGAGGATGACCTCAACTCGTTCGGCCAGGCGCGTCTATTTCTCGCCCACGCGCGCAGCGCATTTCGGGACGAGGGTATTGTCGTAGAGAACAATATGCCCTTCTGCCGAGATAATGAGGTATTCATTTTCAATGGGGAACTCTCGGGCGTTCGGATCCGCGAGCAAGGCCGAATTGGGGCCGAGAAGATCTTCAACTACACGAAACGTTTCGCCCACCACGGCGCCCTACCCGGACTGAGCAAGGCCGTCGACGTCATTGAGAAACGGACCCGCTATATACGAGCAATGAATATGATCCTCGCAACGCCCGAGCGATCAATGTTGACGACCTTGTACAATGAAAATACGGATTATTTCCAGATGCACCGGACCCTGGTCAACGGTCTGGATATCGTCTGTTCCGAAGCCTATCCTTTGGATGGGACCTGGCACCCGATCGAGAATCGGACCATCATGGAGTTATAGGGTTACGCTGCATATGTACATCATAAAAGTAGGCGGTGGTAACGAGATTAATCTAGAAGGGGTGGTGAGTGACCTCGCGACGCTCGAGCAACCGTTTGTAGTTGTACTGGGCGCCAACGCTCTTCGCGACAGCCTGGCGATACGGCTTGAGCAGGAAAAGGTTGAATTGACCTCGGTGTCAGGCTATACAAGCGTCTTCTCGGACACGACTGCCATTGACCTGATCATGATGGCCTATAGCGGGCTGAGCAACCGGCGTTTCGTGGAATTATGTCAGCGTAATGGGGTGAACGCGGTGGGCCTGACGGGGCTTGACGGGCGTCTGATTCAGGGTCGGCGTAACCGGGGGATCAAGGTTCGCGAAGGCAAAAAAACCCTGGTCAAACGGGATTTGTCCGGAAAACCTTTGAGCGTCAATGTGTCACTCTTAAAAACCTTGCTGGAGCAAGGTTACCGGCCTGTTCTCAGTATCCCGATCATTGACGAGGGAGGATTTGCGATTAACTCGGAAAATGACGACATCGTTGCAGTTCTTCAGAGCGCACTGCGTGCAGAGAAGTTGGTCCAACTCATTGAGGCGCCCGGTTTTCTGGAGGACAAAAACGATGAACACTCCGTGCTTACGACCCTCTCAGTCACCGAACTTGAGGATCGAGAAGCCGCGGTCGAGGGTCGGATGAAGCGGAAAATTCTGTCCTTGCGTCGACTATTTGACGCAGGTGCGGCCAAAGTGATCATCGCAGACGGCAGAACAGAACACCCGGTGCTCGACGCCCTCGCCGGCAAAGGCACGACGATTCAATGAACAGTGACTCACTCGAGGCCCGTTACGCCCTTGAGGTCTATCCGCGACGGGGCATTAATATCGTGCGCGGCGAAGGGGCCCGCCTTTGGACGGTTGACGGAAAAGAATATATTGACTGCGCATCGGGCGTGGGCGTTGCGAACATCGGGCACAGTAATCCGGCAGATCGTGCAGCGTCAATAGGCACCTATTTTACACAGCAATTTTTGATGGTTCAGCCTGATTCTGTTAGGGAACTACGGCAGTTCGGCTTAATGATCGGAATCGAGCTCAAACAAAAGGCCACCCCGGTG
>JBMUHF010000372.1:0-3729 GCA_050302555.1 Arenicellales bacterium
AACGGAACGAAGGGCGGTTAACAGGTTGAGGACATCCTCTGAATTAATACGATAAAAGACTCTCTGTCCTTCCTGACGAGAAGTAACGAGTCCCGCCTGACGCAACTGTTTAAGATGCTGGGAAGTATTTGCGACGCTCAGCCCGGCCACAACGGCAAGATCGTCTACGCTGCATTCGCGTTGCGCGAGCAATTCGAGTAATTCCAGACGGTTTCCGTGGCCCAATCCCTTGCCGATTCTCGCAAGTTGGGCAAACAAATTCCGCTTGAAGTCGCCGCTTGACACCAAAGCCTCGTCCTTTAGACTATATTCAATTAATTAATTGAATATTTTATTAGGTTTGGGGTAATTTCGGCAAGGGCAATTCTCGATTGCCCAACTCAGACGACGACGGCATGTAATGGATGAATTGGTAATAGCCCACGAGGCAACGATCCGACTGGGTTTTTTCCTTGGCGTATTTGCGTTGATGGCCTTTTGGGAGGTCTTATCGCCGCGGCGTCGCCCGGCCGTGTCAAAACTGCTCCGCTGGGGAAACAACCTTGGGTTAGTTGTCTTTAACAGTGTTCTGCTTCGGCTAATCTTCCCGGCAGCAGCGGTAGGCGTCGCCGTATTTGCCGGCGAGCAAGGTTGGGGTCTGCTCAATCATTACTCATTACCGTTGTGGCTTTCGTTGGCAATATCTCTTTTTGTGATGGATCTTGTTATCTATCTGCAGCACGTCCTGATGCATGCGATCCCGATACTTTGGCGACTGCACAGAGTGCACCATGCAGACCTTGACTATGACGTGACCACAGGTGCTCGTTTCCATCCGATTGAGATCATTCTGTCCATGTTAATTAAATTCGCGACTATTGTGGTCCTTGGTCCAACAATAGTGGCTGTGGTGATTTTTGAAATTGTCCTAAATGCTATGGCCATGTTCAATCATGCTAACGTGCGACTGCCTCTGCCCTTGGACCGCGTTCTGCGCCAGCTGGTCGTGACGCCGGACATGCACCGTGTTCACCATTCAGTGGATCACGACGAGGCCAACAGCAACTTCGGATTCAATCTGGCTTTGTGGGACCGCTTGTTTGGCACCTATCGTGACCAGCCTCGCGCAGGCCACGAGGAGATGATCATCGGCATTCAAGATCACCGCACACCTGGAGAAGTAACCTGGATTCACGGAATCTTGTGGTTGCCGTTTCGTGGCCCGGTAGGAAATTATCCGATTAACCGGTCTCGATCGCTCAAAGGGAAATGAAGCAAATCAGACAGGCGGATCGGGCGTTGAGAGTTCGGGATGACTAAGGCAGCATTTCGACTCTCACTGCTTCTAATGGTTGCCATCGGAATTGGTGTTGCTATCGTCTATCGCGATGTATTCAGCGCGCAGATATTGGAGAACTGGGTTAGCCGTTTTGGCCAAGCGGGCCCGCTGGTGTTTATCGGACTATATGCGATCGCCACAGTTCTGTTTCTGCCCGGTTCTATTATCACCCTTGTTGGTGGAGCCCTGTTTGGGCCGCTTTGGGGCGTCCTGTACAACCTCACCGGAGCGACTATCGGTGCTACGGCGGCCTTCATGATCTCCCGCTATCTGGCTGCAGACTGGGTGGAACAAAAGAGTGGCCCTCGTGTTCGCCATTTAAAGACCGGTGTCGAAGCCGAAGGCTGGCGTTTTGTTGCGTTTGTCCGACTGGTTCCGTTGTTTCCGTTCAATCTACTCAACTACGCTCTTGGGTTAACCCGTATCCAGGTTTCCCATTATGTAGTAACCACCTATATCGCCATGTTGCCGGGTGCCGTAGCCTATACCTACCTTGGGTACGCGGGTCGTGAATTCATTGCCGGCGGTGAGGGCTTGATCCAGAAGGGATTGCTGGCTTTAGCGCTCCTGGCACTGGCCATATTTCTTCCTGGGTTGATTAGGCGCCTACGCCAGAAGCCAATGTTGGAAGTCAGTGATCTGAAAATACGATTGGAATCGGGAGAGAGGCCGCTGATTCTGGATGTTCGGTCTCCAGAAGAGTTTGTGGGTAAGCAAGGCCACATAGACCAGTCATTGAATATTCCGCTTGACCTTCTGGAGGATAGGATTGACGAACTGACTCCGTTTATGGATAAACCCGTCGCGATCGTCTGCTGTACGCACGTGCGTTCGGCCAAAGCAGCTCGACTCCTTACCGCACACGGTTTTACTGATCTGTCTGTGGTCCGCAACGGAATGACAGCCTGGATTAGCGCAAAGTTCTCTGTGGTGCGGGACTGAAGGAGCCTTTGCTGTGTATATCCCACTGTCAAAATTGAGCCCGGTGAATACAGACTTCCCGACGGTTCGACGAGGGTCATTGCAGACGCTACAGGTTAATGTCGGTTATCTCTGCAACCAGGCCTGTAAGCATTGCCACGTGAATGCCGGACCAAAACGTACCGAGGTGATGACTGAGGATACCTCCGACGCTCTCATTGGGTTCCTAGATCGTAGTGAGGTAAGGCGACTAGATTTAACGGGAGGTGCGCCCGAGTTGAATCCCCATTTCCGTCGCTTGGTACTGGCCGCACGCACTCGCAACATTGAGGTAATTGATCGCTGTAACCTGACCGTATTAGCAGAGCCCGGGCAGGAAGACCTGGCCGATTTTCTGGCAGAGCAAGAGGTAGAAGTTGTCGCTTCGCTGCCTTGCTACCTGGAAAAAACTGTTAACGAACAGCGTGGCAAGGGTGTATTTGCCAGTAGCATCACCGCTCTTCGGCGCCTTAATGCCCTAGGGTACGGTGAAGTCGGCAGTGGTCTGAAGTTGAACCTGATGTACAACCCGATCGGTCCTTCGTTGCCTCCGCCGCAGCAGGGACTAGAAGCAGACTACCGACGTCACCTTGGTGAACAGTACGGCATTCGGTTCAACAGGCTCTACACCCTTGTTAATATGCCCATACACCGCTTTGCCAGTACTCTCGTCTCCAGCGGTCAATTTGAAGAGTATATGGCTTTACTTCACGCTAGTTTCTCCAAGGAAAACCTGTCCCGACTGATGTGTCGGGAGTTGATTAGCGTTGACTGGCAAGGTTTTGTTTATGACTGTGATTTTAATCAGATGCTTGGACTTCCCCTTCGGATCGATGAATCAAAACGACTGCACATCAGCGATATCGAGCCCGCAGCGCTCGATGACCAACCTATTGCAGCGGCGGATCACTGTTTCGGTTGTACAGCAGGCTCTGGCAGTAGTTGTAGCGGCGCGTTGAACTGCTAAAAGTTGCTAATGGAGAGGCCGAGATTTGAGTAGTAATGACTGACTCTAGAATTTCGATCATTGTTCCGACTCTGAATGAGGCGGGCCAGATTGGAAGCATGCTAAGCAAGTTGCAGCCTCTACGGGAGCGGGGGCATGAAGTGATCGTGGTTGATGGAGGTAGCCGGGATAAGACCATCTCAGAAGCCAAGCCATTCGCGGACCGGGTGCTTGATGCGCCACGCGGCAGGGCTTCCCAGTTAGCGTTCGGAGCGAAGGCATCAGGCCGTCCTGTCCTGTGGTTTGTGCACGCGGATTCCTGGATTCCGAAAAATGCAGACCATCTGATCATTGAGGCATTACGCAACGCCGTTTGGGGGCGCTTTGATGTGCGGCTATCCGGCCGTGACTGCCATCCAGGTCTCAGCATTGTGGAGCGTTTTATGAATCGTCGCTCCCGGCTCACCGGAATTGCGACGGGAGATCAGGGGATATTCGTTACACG
>JBMUHF010000373.1:0-3960 GCA_050302555.1 Arenicellales bacterium
GGCGAGATCATCGACCAGTGGTCCGAAGCCCACGCGCTCGAATATTTCCGGGGCGCCAATGTGAAAGGAATGGGAAGTCATGGAGAAATGCTTTTGCCTGTAGGAGGGCTTTAGTTTAGCCTCTTGCCTCACGGACAGTGCCATGAAATAGATGAGAACTATCGCTTTCTGAAAACGTTACCCGGGGTGCATCAAGCCCGTGTTTTTTCCATTCCGTTTGGCGGAGACCGGGATTACAATGACGCCACCAGCAGACTGGTGGCGGATGCCGGCCATAGTGCGATGTTACTAAGTCGCGGCGCGGTGCAGCGAAACGACGTTCGTCATGACGGCCTGCTGCCGATGGTCGACCGGGTGATGTCAAGGAACGCAGAAGTACCTGCTTTTCTTGCGGACCTGCAAAGACGGTTGAGCCCGGAAGGGCGATAGTTTCAAGCAACACGATCGGGGAGGAATCGGGTGGCAAAGAAATCTAGTCGAATGGGCGGTCGGACTGCCCGCCAGGCGCTGCGGGCAGCACCCATACCTGAAGACGAAAAACCAGTCAGGCCGGGTCTTCAGAGTGGCCGCTATCAACCACTGACCCAGCATCAGGTCGAGCAGATTCACGAAGCTGCGTTGACGACACTCGAAACCATCGGTTTTGCTAATGCTTTGCCGTCCATCATCGAGCGTGTGACTGCGGCTGGCGGCACTTTCACTGAGGATGAGCGTCTCCTTATTCCGCGGGCACTTGTAGAAGACGCTTTATCCCAGTGTGCAAAGAACGTTACCTTGCATGCTCAGGACCCTCGCCACGACCTTGACCTCAGTGGCAGTCGTACCTATTTCGGGACGGCAGGTGCGGCGGTGCATATCGTCGATACCGTCAAGCGTGAGTATCGTGAGTCGATGACCCAGGACCTGTACGATGCGGCGCGGATCGTTGACCAAATGGAGCATATTCATTTTTTCCAGCGCTCCATGGTATTACGCGATATCGAAGATCCTGCCGAGATGGATTTCAATACCTGTTATGTCTCTATCGCGGGCACTTCCAAGCATGTTGGCACAAGCTTCGTTGACCCCGCCCACGTGCACCAGACCGTCGATATGCTTGAGTTGATCGCCGGTGGTGAGCACGCGTGGCGGGAGCGGCCCTTTGTGAGTTGTTCCTGTTGCTTTGTCGTTCCGCCGATGCGCTTTGCGGAAGACGCCTGCCGGGTGCTGGAGGCGTGTGTAGAACGTGGTATGCCGATACTGTTGCTGGCAGCAGGGCAGGCTGGGGCGACCAGTCCGGCCTCACTGGCGGGTGCGGTGGTTCAGGAAGTAGCTGAGGTTCTGGGCGGGCTTGTTTATGTCAACCTGATCAAGCCGGGGCATCCGGCGATCTTCGGCACATGGCCTTTTGTCTCGGACCTGCGCACCGGGGCGATGAGCGGGGGCAGTGGGGAGCAGGCGGTGTTGATGGCAGCCTGCGGCCAGATGGGGCGTTATTACGATTTGCCAACGGGGATAGCAGCAGGGATGGCGGATGCCAAGCTCCCAGACGCGCAGTCTGGTTACGAAAAAGGGTATACGAATGTACTGGCCGGTCACAGCGGCGCCAATCTGATTTATGAAGCCGCCGGCATGCACGGGAGTCTGCTCGGATGCTGTCTGGAAAGTTATGTTATCGATAACGATATGCTGGGCGCGATCAACCGTACCATTCGTGGTCTCGAGATCACCGAAGAGTCGCTTTCGGTTGAAACTATCCGTGATGTTTGTATAGATGGACCCAGCCATTTTCTTGGCCACGACCAGACCATGATGCTGATGCAGCGGGATTATGTCTATCCGGAAGTCGGAGACCGGCTCAGCCCGAAAGAGTGGAATGAAAAGGACAAACCTGATCTGCTCGAAGTCGCGCGTTCAAAAGTTGCCCAAATTCTGTCAAGCCCGAGGCCAGACCACCTTTCTCCGGAAACTGATCGGAAGATTCGGGATCGCTTTCCAGTCCGACTCAGCGAGCAGACGACGGAGAAGGTAGAAACTGCCTGACAGCGGCGTGATATTCAGCCGTAAAACGGATCAAGGTTAAGCGCGTAAGTCACGGCGCAAGCCGTGTGATCACCCATTCGCCGCTGGTATCACGGGTATATTCAAACCGGTCATGCAGTCGATCAGACTGACTCTGCCAGAACTCGATGTTTTCGGGTTCAAGTCGGTAGCCACCCCAGAAAGAGGGGAGCGGCACCTCACCGGAGGCGAATTTCTGTTTTGCCTCCTGCAGTTTGGATTCCAGTATTCCCCGGGCGGATATCGCACTACTCTGATCTGATGCCCATGCGCCCAGTTGACTGCCGCGGTTACGGGTAAGGAAATATTTCAAAGATTCGCTCGTACTAATCCGTGAGATCGACCCCCGGATGATTACCTGGCGACCGTGTCTTACCCAGGGAAAAAGCATGGCACCCCGGGGATTCTCCTCCAGATCTTTGGCTTTTCGACTGGTGTAGTTGGTGAAAAAGACAAAGCCCTTGGCATCATAAAGTTTCATCAGCACGGTGCGGACGCTCGGCACCCCGAGACTGGAAGCGGTTGCCAAACTGACGGCATTTGGTGCGTCAGAGTCTACTGAACAGATTTCACAGAACCAGTGCTCGAACTGTTCGATTGGATCCTTTGCCATGGTGTCGGGATCAAGCGACCCTTGAGAGAAATCGTCCCGGATATGTTCAGGCAGCGTCATGGCGTCGGGCACGGTTGCACGCGGCTCATTAATGTACCACCACCGCTTTGCCGTTTTGGCTTATGGGTAGATCGTAACTCCAGATGTCAACATCCAGACCCTGTTCGCGCCAATGTTCCGCGAGCGTACCCAGATAGCGTTGGAAACTGGGTTGCTCCAGATAGGTCTGGTCATTGACGTACCGGAGAATACCCTGGGTATGGAAAGTGCGAAAAGCGCCGTCGAGGCGCATCACTTCCTGGCCGGCCTTATCGAAGAACACAATGGTGGGAGCGAACTGAATATTGAGCTCACGGGCAAATATTCTGGCGCTAGTTGTACGTCCATCCGGTGTTGTCACCGAAGTGTCGGACCACATGTTGATCTGCACGGAGCGCATTTTTTCTGCCTGCGCTTGGACAAGTTCATGAATCAGTACCTTCTGGTGCAACGTATCGCATTGTCGGCAGTTGGGTTGTTCAAAATAGACCGCGAGCGGACGTTCGTTGTCCGAAGACAGATCATGTGATGTGGTGTCAAAGAAGGGCTGTGGGTTCAACTGGGCATCGGTATCCTTTTTTTCTACGTTGGCCAGATACTCGTTGAAATCTCCGGAGTTATTGGCGCCGCTTCGAGCCCAGGCGAGCGCTGCCCGGAATGCATCGGGCGGGTGATAACCGTTCAGCCTCAGAACCACCTCGCGCGCTTCGTCAAAAAAGAGTAGGGTCGGGGTGTAGTTGACCCGAAGCGCTGCGGCCAGCGTTTTTTCGGTAAAGGTTCGACCGCCGACCTGAACTACCTCTCGGTCGCCCCACATATTGACCGCCACAAGATCGAAATCTGATTGCATTATCTCTGTGATATCTCGTTGGGCAAAGTTGTGCTCAATCAGTGCGTTGCAGTAAGGGCAGCCAGCCTGCCAGAAGTAGAGGACCAGCCGGCGGCCTTCGGCCGCCGCTTCGTCGATATCTTCTTCGAATTCGAGAAAGCTCTCCTTGAACCATCCAGGGTGCTCTGTATCCACTGCACCCAGAAAGGCGCCCACAGACCCACTTTGGGCAGACGCGGGCAGATGTATAACAACGCCGAGCGTCAGCAGTCCCGCGAGCAGCGCTAACGCAGAGCGGATTACGGATTTTGATCTAGCGTGATCGACACTCATAAGACGCGGACTGGAAACGAAGCGATTTTTTCACGCCATTCGCGAGGCCCTTCTGTATGAACGGAGGCGCCGGTGCTGTCTACAGCAACAGTGACCGGCATGTCCT
>JBMUHF010000374.1:0-1225 GCA_050302555.1 Arenicellales bacterium
GCACCCGGGTCAGGGCAGCGGTCAGGGTGGTTTTGCCATGGTCAACGTGACCAATGGTGCCAACGTTCACATGCGGTTTACTCCGCTCGAATTTCTCTTTCGACACTTTCTGATTTCCTCAACAGTGCGTGGTTAACTGGCTGCCCGACTCCGTAAACCGTACAGGCGCGTTACTGGAGCCCACAACCGGAATTGAACCGGTGACCTCTTCCTTACCAAGGAAGTGCTCTACCGACTGAGCTATGTGGGCGTAGATCCATGCTGGAGCGGGTGATGGGGATCGAACCCACATCATCAGCTTGGAAGGCTGAGGTTCTACCATTGAACTACACCCGCCCAAAAGGTATTCGTTCCCAAGTTGATTTCGTGTCATCATGGTTTTGCTGAACTGCTAGTTACGACTCGCCTGTCGCATCCACCAATCAACTGGTGGAGGGGGGAGGATTCGAACCTCCGAAGGCTGAGCCAACAGATTTACAGTCTGCCCCCTTTGACCGCTCGGGAACCCCTCCGAAAAGCGCAACAATAAATTCTCACGAAGTCTCGGAATCTGGTCAGTTAAATTTGGATGCCCGGATGGCGGGCCCGATCCCTAGCCATCTGTGCACCGGCAAACCCGCCACTGCACTCGCGGGGGCGCGATTCTAACTGAATCCCGGCGCAGGCGATAGCCCCTATCTCGCCAGATTGGCGTAATTTGGGGAAATTCGGCCCTCTCCAAGATTTCCACCCGCTCATAAGCAAGTTTAAGGTGGGGCACTTGGGTTTCGCCAGTATCGAGGCTACTATCCCCCGCCCTACTACCCCGGATGCTCTTGATGACCCTGAATTCCACCAGTTGCGGCCGGATTTTCTGGCTCTTTGGCCTGACGCACGTCCTGCTATGGACTCTCCTGCCGAGCCTTGGCCGCCACGAGATGGATACCGACAGCATGATGCACTTCGTGTGGGGTCAGGAGTGGATGGGTTCATACCACCTCCACCCCCCTGTTCTGCCGTGGGTAGTTGCCGGCTTCCTGAAAGTTTTTGGGAGCAACAACTGGACTTACAACCTACTGACACAGCTCAATTTTCTGCTCGCCTTCTACTGCATCTGGCGTCTTGCACGGGAAGTGCTTCCGCCCATGAGTGCGCTAGCGGCCGTGTGCCTGCTGGAATTTGTGCCCTATTTCAGTTTTTTCAGCATGCGGCTTAACCACAGCTCGATGTTGATCCCAATCTGGGC
>JBMUHF010000375.1:0-2487 GCA_050302555.1 Arenicellales bacterium
TCCGAACAGTTGCGACTTCTCCCCATGTCCTGGATCTGTCAGAGGTGGATGGCGTGTTGGTGCTTCCCTACCGGGAGGGGCCGGTCTTTGAAGATCATGAAGGCCATGATCATGAGGAAGAAGGCCACGATGATCATGAAGGCCATGATCACGAAGGCAATGATCCCCATATGTGGCTGGATCCGGTTAACGCCTTGGTTTGGCTGGATGCAATTGCGTCTGAGCTCAGACACATCGATCCTGAAAATGCCGAGCGTTATTCGGCAAACGCCAAATCAGCAAAAGATGAGATCATGCACGAGATTCATCACATCGAAGATCACCTGAAGACGGTTCAGGGCAAAAGCTATCTAGTGTTCCATGACGCTTATCAGTACTTTGAGAATCGGTTTGGGATCACTGCAACGGGATCGATTTCCTTGAGTGATGCCTCGAAGCCTAGTTCCAGAAGGCTGCGTGAGTTAAAGCATCTGTTTGAAGAGCAGGCGATAAGCTGCGTGCTTTCTGAGCCCCAATTTTCATCAAAGCTCATCGACAGTGTATTTGGCGGCTACAAACCACATATCGGAGTGGTGGATCCGATCGGCATAGGCCTCAAGCTCGGCCCAACGCTTTACACTACGTTACTGGAAGGTGTCACCCTCGGGATTGCAGACTGTGTAAATCACTGACCATGGCTGATTTGATATGAGTCCAAGAAAACCTGCAGCAGAGTTTTCTGACCAGGCGTTTCGCCAGCACGATCACGGTGAGTGCGTGCGTTCGCTGATGCACGCGGCGCGTGACCTCTGCGCCAAACGGGAACTTCGGCTAACACCAGTGCGGGAGAAGGTACTCGAACTGTTGTTGAAGTCGCACGCTCCGTTGGGCGCCTATGTCATATTGTCGGAACTTGCCGCGGCGGGGTTTCGTGCGCAGCCGCCGGTGGCGTACCGGGCGTTGGATTTTCTTGTAGAAAATGGGCTTGTTCACCGCATTGAAAAGATCAACGCCTTTGTGGCCTGCAGCCAGCCGCGCGAGCAACATTCGCCGATCTTCATGATCTGCAATGATTGCCAGCAGGTTGCGGAAACCTCGGTAAAACCCCAGAGCAGTTCGCTCGATCGAACCGCCCGCGCGATCGGTTTTAATATCCAGCATACGGTCGTTGAAGCGCAGGGACTGTGTGCCCAGTGTCGGGAACGGATGGTGCAGTGAGCCTCATCCAGACTCAGGGGGTAGGGGTATTTGTTGGATCCCGGCGAATTTTGCTTGATGTCGACCTTTCTGTCCGAAGGCGTGAGATCGTCACAGTCGTGGGCCCCAACGGCTCCGGCAAAACCACGCTACTGAAGGTATTGATCGGGGCGCAGGCGCCATCCGAGGGCGTTGTGATCCGCGAGGCGGGTTTGAGAATCGGTTATGTCCCACAGCGGCTCGCCATCGATCAGGCTATGCCGCTGACCGTGGCCCGGTGGCTCGGTTTATCTGGGACTTCTGACAAAGAAGTCCACCTGCTGGTTGCCGAGCAGGTTGGGATATCAGGCTTATTGAAGCAGCAGATGGTATCGCTTTCCGGTGGAGAGTTTCAGCGGGCATTACTCGCTCAGGCGTTACTGATTCGGCCCGATCTGTTGGTGCTTGATGAACCGACCCAGGGCTTAGATCAGCCGGCGGTGGCATCCTTTTATCGTCTTATTGAGGAGGTTCGCGAGGACCTTAATTGTGCAGTACTGATGGTCAGTCACGATCTGCACGTCGTTATGCGCTCTTCTGATCACGTGATTTGTCTGAACGGGCACGTGTGCTGCCAGGGGACACCGACACTAGTCTCTGCCGCCCCTGAATATCAGGCACTGTTTGGGTTTGGTACCGAAGGGGCATTGGCGCTGTATCGACATGAACATGATCATCGGCACGACCATGTCAAAGAGAGTGACCGCGATGCTGGATGATTTCCTTTGGCGTGCGACCCTGGCTGGCATCGCGCTCGCCCTAGCGGCCGGCCCGCTTGGCTGCTTTGTGGTCTGGCGGCGAATGGCATATTTTGGGGATGCCACCGCCCACGCTGCGATCCTGGGTGTTGCCCTGTCCCTGGGATTTTCCATTTCAATCTTTGTCGGGGTGCTTATTGCAGCCCTTGCCATGGCCTTCATGATCCTTTCGTTTTCGGGGCGGATGTTTGCCATTGACACTCTGCTTGGGGTCGCTGCGCACGGGGCTTTGGCCCTCGGGCTGGTGGCGGTCACTTTCATCCCCGGGGTGCGTGTGGACCTCACGGCATACCTCTTCGGCGATATCCTCGCGGTAGGTTATGTCGACCTTCTGATTATCTGTGTCGGATCAGCGTCTATTTTGGTATTGCTGCGGCTGCGTTGGGAGCGACTGCTACTGCTTACCCTAAATGCCGACCTTGCGGCGGCCCGGGGAATCGACACCCGACGGGAGAATATGATTTTGACCATTATGCTGGCAGTTCTGGTTGCGGTCGCGATCAAGATCGTCGGC
>JBMUHF010000376.1:0-15473 GCA_050302555.1 Arenicellales bacterium
GGGGGGGACTTAATCGCCCACTAAGGGTGCTCTATCTTGATCGTAATGCAGATATCCGTACGGGAGATCTGCTGTTGACCTCAGGTCTCGGTGGCCGCTATCCGCCTGGTTATCCTGTGGCGCGCATAACAGGGGTAGAACGAAACCTGACTGAAGCCTTCATGACGATAGCGGCAGAGCCAGTCTCGCATCTGGGCCGTGACCGAGAAGTGCTGCTTCTGTGGTTGCCAAAGGAAGGAACGTCTTTGCGCGAAGAAGAAGTCCCGACCGAAGCCGACGATGATTAACGTCAACGTAACACGACAGCGTACCTGGGTTCCGTTTGCCACGGTTTTTTTTGCGATGGTGTTACTCGTGATCCCCGCACCGGAATTGATCCGCGATTTTCTGCCCGACTGGGTATCACTTGTGCTGATCTACTGGGCGCTGGCATTGCCCACAAGAATGGGAGTGTCACTGGCCTGGCTCGCGGGCCTCGCTGTTGATCTGTTTACGCTGGGCATTCCCGGCGCCCATGCCTTAAGCAAAGCAGTGCTGGTGTATCTTGTAAAAATGTTGGCGCTCCGGGTGAGAACTTATCCGTTGTGGCAGCAGAGTGTCATGATCACGCTGCTGCTGGGTCTGGAAGTGCTCATGCTCGCTATCGTAGACATAGTGACAGACGGCGGTCTCGGTGTACTGCATCGTTGGACAGCTGTCATCGTTGGCGGCCTGGCATGGCCGCTTGTCTACGTGGCGCTTCGGCGCAGTCGCCACCTCGCCAATCTGAGCCGCTGAGCCATGGCTGCTAATAAGCTTCCCACGGATCGAACCTTTGCCGACGATGCGGTACGGGGTCGAATCCGTATCGCTGCGGGACTCGCGTTGACGCTGGCGCTGGCGCTGGTTTGGCGTTTTTATGTACTTCAGGTCTCTGAGTACGAGCGTTACCAGACGTTGTCATTGGATAATCACATCCGGATACAGGCACTGCCCCCCGTGCGCGGTCTTGTGCTTGACCGAAATGGGGTTGTGCTGGCGCAGAACACGGCCGTCCACATTCTCCAAGTCGTGCCGGAGAAAGTAGACGATCTCGATGCTATGTTGCAGCAAGTCGATGCTTTGGTGGGGCTGACACCTGCAGAGGTTTCGGCCTTTCGTGCGCGAGTGGAAAAACAGCCGGCCTTCGAGAAGGCTCTGCTAAAGGCCAAGTTGGATGATGTCCAGACTGCCACGCTTGCGGTCAATGAATACCGACTCCCTGGGGTAACGCTCGAGGCTGTCCTGCATCGGGACTACCCTGAGGGAAGTCTGACGGCACACGTCTTGGGCTATGTTGGCCGGATCAGCGAGAGTGATCAGGCAACCCTCGACGCGTCAGCCTATCAAGGCGTCCGCAGTACAGGGAAGATCGGGATCGAGAAGCAATATGAAGGTGCGTTGCTGGGTCGTTCCGGTTTTGAACAGGTCGAGATTGATGCTCATGGACGCACCTTGAGGACGATCAGTCGAAGCGGTGCGGCCCCAGGCCATACGTTGAGCCTAACCCTTGACGTTGATCTGCAGCGGGTAGCACGCGAGGCGCTGGGTAACCGACGGGGTGCTGTGGTGGCGATTGCGCCATCCACGGGAGAAGTGCTGACCATAGTCAGTAGCCCCTCGTTCGACCCCAACCTTTTCGTTGATGGGATTGACCAGGAAACCTACGACGCACTTCGCAGATTGGATGATAGGCCTTTGCTGAACCGTGCGCTCTACGGTCGCTATGCGCCAGGCTCTACGATCAAGCCGGTGATCGCCGAAGCGATTATCGACGCCGGTATCGATCCTCAGGAGCAGGTTTATTGTCCTGGCTGGTACACCCTGCCGGACAACACCCGACGCTACCGTTGCTGGAGGAAAACCGGTCATGGACCGGTTAACCTGTATAGCGCCATCGAGCAATCATGCGACGTTTACTTTTATGAAATGGGCAGAAGACTCGGTATCGATGTAATGAGCGATTGGCTGTCGCGCTTTGGTCTTGGCCAAATCACGGGTGTTGATCTTCCCCAGGAACCCACCGGCCTGGTCCCTACGCGGCAGTGGAAACGCGCCAACCGGAACGAGTCGTGGTATCCAGGTGAAGACCTGATTACCGTAATCGGTCAGGGCTTTTTAATGGTTACACCCATGCAGCTGGCAAGGATGACGGCGACACTGGCAAATCGTGGATTCCCCGTGCAACCCAGGATCTTACTCTCCAAGGAAGACTCGTTAAGTGGGGAAGAGATTCCACCCGCGCAACCGGTGGAGAAATTAGAGCGCGTGGTTGACACATCACTCGATATGGTCGTGGCGGCCATGACCGCGGTCATGCACAGTCCACGAGGCACGGGTCGGGCGAGTGGGCGACGGAGCCCTTACCAGATCGCGGGTAAAACCGGTACCGCACAGGTGATCGCTATTGGCCAAGACGAAGAATATGACGAGAGTGTGATTCCGGAGAAATACCATGATCATGCGCTGTTTATCGCCTTCGCACCAGCTGATAAACCCCAGATCGCGATTGCGGTGGTAGTCGAGAACGGCGGCAGTGGTGCAAAAGCCGCAGCACCGATTGCCCGGAAAGTGATGGATCGATTTTTTCAGAAGCAGTTGCAAAGAGCAGCGCTTAAAGGGAAGAGCAATGTTTTCGGGTAGGACATTGCATCTGGACGGGCCACTGCTGATTGCGCTGCTCTTTCTCTCGGCGCTTGGACTCGTGGTCATCTTCAGCGCTTCCGGCCAGGATTGGGGTGTCATGACGCGACAGGCGATTCGTCTGGGAGTTTCCCTCGTTGCGATGGTGGTCCTGGCCCAGGTTTCTCCGGAGACGTTAAGGCGTCTCTCGCCGCATCTTTTTCTCATTGCCCTGGTTGCGCTGCTTGGTGTTCTTTTTGTCGGTGTGACAGTAAAAGGGGCGCAACGCTGGCTGGATCTCGGCCTGGTCCGTTTTCAGCCCTCTGAACTGATGAAATTGGCTGTGCCGATGGCGGTGGCGTGGTTGCTGACCCGCGGCCGGCTGCCACCGGGCTTCACGATGGTGCTGGCGGCGGTGATGGTTACACTGGTTCCGGCAGGCCTTGTGGTGGTGCAGCCTGATTTGGGTACCGCGATCATGCTGATTGTTTCAGGCATGATTGTGGTTTTCCTAAGCGGGATTCGTTGGCGCTACATCATGATGCTTTTTGCGGCACTCGCGGCGTTGGCGCCTTTTTTGTGGTTACGCCTTGACGGCTATCAGCAGCAAAGAATCCTAACTTTGTTTGATCCTTTCGCGGACCCTCTCGGGAGCGGCTACCAGATCATCCAGGCGCAGATTGCCATCGGATCAGCCGGTCTCTGGGGCAAGGGCTGGCTGGAAGGAAGTCAGTCCCATCTCGAATTCATTCCTGAGCGCAGTACTGATTTCATTTTTGCAGTCTTTGCCGAAGAGTTTGGGCTGATCGGTGTTTTGATGCTGGTGGTGCTCTATCTTTTTATTGTTGGCCGGTGTCTGGTGATGGCGTACCACACCCGGGAAACCTATTCCCGTCTGTTGATGGGGGCATTGGCGCTGACGTTTTTCTTTTATTTGTTTGTTAATCTTGGGATGGTTTCGGGCATTCTCCCGATTGTTGGTGTTCCGTTACCGCTGGTCAGTTATGGAGGCACCTCCATGCTGACTCTGATGGCGGGTTTCGGCATGATTATGGGGATGCACGCAAGACGTCGACTGATGACGTGAGGAGGGTAGGGTGATCCATAAAGGTAAATTGTTGGAAGTACGATCGTGGCTCGTCGGCGTAGTCAGTGCCCTAGTGGTGATGGCATCTCCGGTCTTCGCAGTCTCTCTTGAGAAATATCCCCAACTGGCCGAGTTGGCAGATCGGCTGGACGGTACCGAGGGACTTGAACGCGAGCAGATGAAGGAATGGTTTCGTGAGGCCAAGATCCAGTCGAAGATTATCGACGCGATGAACCGGCCCGCCGAAAGGCTTTCCTGGCATCGGTACCAATCACTGTTTGTCAATCCCGCGTCTATAAATGGCGGGATCCAGTTTATGAAGCAGCACGCTGATATTTTATTCAGGGCTGAAGAGCGTTTTGGTGTCCCCGCTGAGATCATTGTGGCCATTATTGGTATCGAGACCCGTTATGGGAAGGTGCTGGGCAGTCTTCGGGTGCTGGACAGCCTGGTCACGCTTTCGGTGGAATATCCACGCCGAAGCAAATTCTTCTCTTCCGAGTTGGAGCATTTCATGCAGTTGTCGGCAGAGCAGGGTTTGGATCCCTCGTCGGTCAGGGGGTCCTATGCCGGTGCCATGGGTATACCCCAGTTTATGCCCAGCAGTTACCGTAGTTACGCTGTCGATTTTGACGGCGATGGCCGGGCTGATCTTCTAAACAGCGTGGCGGATGCGATCGGCAGTGCGGCCAATTATCTGGCCCGCCACCACTGGCGCCCCGGCGAAGCAATTGTCACTCGGGTCCTCAACGCTCCCCCAGCGCTCGATGCCATGGTCACACGTAAGTTGAGCCCGAACTCGCCGATCCCGGCTGTTCAGGCGCTTGATATCGCGGTATCGGGGGATGAGGAAGACAAGGTTGGCGTGATGCGCTTTGAGGGAAAGCTCGGTGCGGATCATCGCCTGGGCCACCATAACTTTTTTGTGATTACCCGATATAACCGAAGTCAGAACTACGCGATGTCGGTGTTTGAGCTGGCAGAGCAGATCGCCTCGGCTACCGGGAACTGATGACAGCGCACGGGTGGCGCTGCATCGCGCTGACAGTTGCGATGCTGACGCTTGTTGGGTGTAGTGTTTTTCGTGATGCGCCGTCAGGGGCCTATTTTGAGGATGACGGACCTCCAAACTCCAGTCCCGATCCTTCGACGGTTGCCGATGCGGTGCCTCGGGCAGAACCCTTGAGCGCCACAGGCAATGCGTCATATAAGGTTTTCGGTATCCGTTACGTGCCAATGTCTTCGGTCGCCGTCGGTTATTCGGAGACCGGAGAAGCATCCTGGTATGGCCGGAAATTTCATGGTCGGACCACCTCCAATGGGGATGAGTACGATATGTTTGCTATGACCGCTGCGCACAAAACCCTGCCCCTACCGACCTACCTGCGGGTGCGGAATCTGAACAATGATCAGGAGGTGGTAGTCCGGGTGAACGATCGGGGACCATTCCTCGGCGGCAGGATTCTGGATCTCTCCTATATGGCCGCAAAAAAGCTCGGTGTTGTGGAGTCAGGGACAGCACCAGTCCATATCAGGGTCATTGGCACTGCAACGGATCGACAGATGTCCTCCACCGGATCAGTTTCTGGCGGTCAACAGGCACGGGTCTTTCTTCAAGCAGGGAGTTTCCGTCTCCGGGATAATGCGGAGCACCTCAAGGAGCATCTGATGCAAGCCGGTATCCCACGTATTCGAATTGTGGCGGTGGAATACAAGGGGAATCGGTATTATCGGGTTCAGGCTGGCCCGGTCACTGGCACCGATGTGATTGGGAACCAGCGAGCAGTTATCATGAACGTTACCAGCGTTGAGCCGACGGTAGTCAGGGAGTGACGTCAATAATGACCAGAAAGTGGGTAAACGTGCTTCGCCACGGTATCTTGAGCATGTGTCTTGTCCTCATGTCGTCGGCGGCATTCGCCGAGATCGAGTCGGATCTTTCCGGGGCGATGCGGTCTACGATTCCGCCGCCGAAGTTAAAAGTATCCTCCTGGCTGTTGATGGATGCTGCCACCGGACTGACGCTCGCGGGCCACCGCGCCGATACCCCGGTCGAGCCTGCCAGCCTAACCAAGTTAATGACGGCTTATGTTGTTTTTCGTGAGATCGAACGTGGTACGGTGAAACTCGATGACGTCGTGTTGGTGAGCGAGAAAGCGTGGCGGTCGGAAGGGTCGCGAATGTTTATCGAAGCCGGCGATAAAGTCCAGATTAAGAATCTCCTAATGGGGCTGATCGTGCAGTCCGGCAACGATTCAGCCGTCGCGCTGGCTGAGCACATTGCTGGCAGCGAAGAGGGCTTCGCGGATCTAATGAACCAGACTGCCGCCGAACTTGGTATGGCTAATAGCCACTTTGTTAACAGTGCTGGGATGCCGCATCCGGATCATTACACCACGGCACGGGACGTGACCTTGTTGACGCGCGCCATTATCGATCAGCAGCCCGATCACTATGCGATGTACGCCATTCGCGAGTTCACTTGGAACGATATCACTCAGAAGAACCGCAACCCGCTGTTGGGGCGCGACAGCAGTATCGATGGCGTCAAGACGGGCCATACCCGGTCAGCGGGATATTGCCTGGTGGGTTCTGCCGAGCGGGACGGTAGTAGGCTGATCGGCACCGTGATTGGTGCTAAGAGTAACCGTGATCGCGCGGACGCCGTTTATTCGCTACTGCGTTTTGGCTTTGCCGCCTACGAACACCACGATTTATATCCGGCCGGACAGAAAATTGTGGAAAGCCGAGTATTTAAAGGGGATGCTAAGGCCGTAGCGCTGGGTCTGTCAGGCCCGATTACGCTGGTACTTGCCAAAGGACTGGGAAAAAACCTGAAAGCGGGCGTTTCGCTGACGGATCCCGTGGTGGCACCCGTTGAAAAAGCACAGAAACTTGGGACATTGACTGTGACATTGAACGGTGCGGAACTGCTCTCACGCCCCCTGATTGCACTTCAGGGTGTGGGAGCAGGGTCATGGATGGATCAACTGTCCGATACGGTCCGACTCTGGTTTCACTGATGTCGGCAGAGGACAAAGCCTCTGTAATCCCTGAGGAACTGCTGAATTTCCCCTGTGAGTTTCAGATCAAAGCAATGGGCAAGCAGGCGATTGGTTTCGATCAACGCGTTCGAAAAATTGTCTCGCGACATCTCGGCGGCGCCAAGATTCTCGATGTTCGAACCCGCGAGAGCAACACTGCCAAGTACATCTCGGTGAGTTGCACTATCGAGGCAACCAGCCGTGAACAACTGGATGCAATCTACCTGGATCTGAACAGTGAGAGCGACATTCTGTTGACGCTGTAGCGGTGGAGCAAAAACACACCATGATGTCGCCGTTGGAGTTTCGCCGATTGGGAACCCGCGATTACGCAGCAATGATGACTGAAATGCGTGACTGGACGCGCACCCGCGGATCCCAGACCCACGATGAAATCTGGTTTCTTGAGCATGCACCGGTGTATACCCAGGGCGTCAGTTGCTCTGAGTCCGTTCGCGCCGGCGGCAGCGAGATTCCCCTGTTGAAATCTGATCGTGGGGGACAGATCACCTATCACGGACCTGGACAACTAGTCGCCTATCTACTCCTTGATCTTCGGCGGTTGGGTCTTGGCGTTCGCCAACTCGTCAGTCTTATAGAAACATCACTGATTACACTTTTGGATCAATTCGGTCTGGATGCCGCAACGAAACCTGGCGCGCCCGGGGTTTACGTTGATGGTGAGAAAATCGCAGCTCTCGGACTCAGGGTACGTTCCGGCTGCTGCTACCATGGTCTTAGCCTGAACGTCGATGTGGACCTGGCTCCTTTTGCCCGGATTAATCCGTGCGGATTCTCAGGGCTTCGTGTGACCAGTCTGAAGGCGCAGGGGTTGACGGTAACCGTAGGTGATGCTGCCGACACACTAGAGAAGATTCTTCGTTCCCAGCTTTTAGCACAAATGTCACACAAAGCCTGAGCGGAAAGTGCCAGAACGATTGTGGTCGAATTTGTACTATCGTGGATGACTGCGCGCCTGACGCCTTGCCTGTGCTAGTCGTTGTGGCGTGCCGATATCCATCCATGTGCCCTGATAAATTTCACCACTCAGTTCACCAATTTGCGCGGCATGGTTCAACACAGGCGCCAGTGGAAAACGACCTGTGCCACAACCTGCAAAAAGACGTTTCTGGTAAAGCCCAATTCCGGAATAGGTCAGGGTGGGCGCGTCCGAGCTTTTCGTCTGAACTACCCTTTCTTGAAGCCCAAAATCCCCTTCGGGGTGGTGCGGTGGATTAGCCACTAGAACAAGATGGGCAAGACTTCCGGTGGCGTCTGGTAGTGACGCGAATGGAAAGTCTGTCCAGATATCAGCATTCACCACAATGAACGGATCACTCTCAATGAGATCGAGCGCATGGTGAATACCCCCTGCTGTCTCAAGCGCCCCTTGTGGTTCATGCGAGAAGGCAAGCCGGATACCCTCCGGACAGGCATCGTTGAGATGATCCACAATCTTTTCGCCAAGGTGGGCGACATTGACGGTGATCTGGGTAACACCCGCATTGGCTAGTGCGTAAAGGTGATAGTCGATTAGTGCTTGTCCTGCAATTTCAATCAGCGGTTTTGGTGTTACCTCGGTCAGCGGCGCTAGCCGTTCACCGCGACCAGCGGCCAGTATCATCGCGGATCGTATTGTCATGGAGTAGTTCTACAAATCTGCCGAAAACTCCGGGCAGATTTCCTGTGGCTGGAATGCTTGCCTATAATACTGCTTCGATCTGACTGATGCTTCTTGGGAAGCGCCAGCGGAAAGTCACCAGCAACGCCGGTTGAGTTATGCCGTCACCAGGAATTTCACGATGAGGCCACTCCTGCAGAACGTTTTCAGAGCAAATACTGATTGGTCGAGGCGCCTTCTGGCGGTGTTGCTGGGTCTGTGGGGCGGATTGGCTTCAGTGAGTGCTGCGGCTGAGGCGCCGATTGTTTTTGCTGATGAAACTACCTGCCCGGCTGATCCCATTGGAATTCCTGAAGACCTTCTCCCGTACGTCTCGCGGGACTCATCGCGGCTGCCAATCAATCTGGAGGCGGATCAGATCGATATTCCGTCGCCAGAGCAATTGGAACTGAAAGGGGGCGCACTGGCTACTCAGGGAGCTCGAGGAATCTATGCTGATGAGATCCGCTTTGACAAGCAAACCCTGTCTCTTGAGGCAACCAACGCTATTCTTTATTCAGAAGATGGTGATCGCATCACAGCGGCCGGACTGGTGCTTGAAATGGAAACCCGTATCGGGAGCGCCAGCGATGTTACTGTGCAGTTTGCCCGTCGCGATCCGATTCCTAAACGAAAGGTCGTTGATTTCTCCAACTCCACATTCGATCAGTCCGGATTTACGATTGCAGCTGCCGGGGCACTAGGGAGTCTTAAAGGGCCAGCGATGACCGCGCCCGACGTGATTCGACTCCCGTCAGGCGAAATCCTGAATCTCGATTTCGAGGACTCAGAAGATAACATTGCTTCTGGAGCGTCATCTGACGGCGAGGCACCCCTGGTAGTGCGCGCTAAGGCGCGAGCAACGGCTAGCGCACTTTTTCTGGAAGGGCATGACCGCGAGCGCCTTCAGGACGTTGTGTATTCCCGTTGTGTTGCGGGTGATGACTCGGTAGTCGTTGAAGCCAGCGAAATTACTCTCGATCACGCATCCGGGATTGGTACGGGAGAGCATCTCAAGATCCGCTTTTACGGTGTGCCAATCGCTTATGCACCAAGACTCAGTTTTCCCATTACAGACGAGCGCAAAAGCGGGCTGTTGTTTCCCACTATCGGTTACGGTCAAAACTGGGGTTTTAATCTTGAGGTGCCGTACTACTGGAATATCGCGCCGCAGCGTGACGCTACGTTTGCCGGACGTTACATGGCGTCCCGGGGTTTGTTGGGATCTGGGGAGTACCGCTACATGGGCGAATCCGCGGGGGGTAATTTCCGGGGAATTGTCCGCGCTGAATACATACCCGACGACAGCAAATATGGCTCCAGCCGTTACGGCTGGAGTTATGAGCATCGTCAGAACCTTAATGTCGCTGGTTCCGGCTTTTCTTTCGGTGCCGATATCGGCGAGGTGTCGGACAAGTCCTACCTAGAGGATCTGTCCGACAATCTCCAAATCAGTAGTGCTTCGCATATCCCCCAGCGTGTCGATCTCTCCATCGATTCCACGAATATTTTTCTGGAAGATGAAGATTTCCGGATCAACGCTGATGCCACGGCATACCAAACACTGGACAGCAGCGTCTCTGAGTCCGATGAGCCCTACAGTCGTCTTCCCGGTGTGAAAGTATCATGGAACAAGGCGTTTGCTTTGAACGCTTCGGATTCGAACAGTTACCTTCAGGACAACAGCACGCGCTTTTCATTTAAGCCGCAGTTTGCATCAGAGTTGGTGAATTTCGGTCACGGTTCCGTAGCCAAGACCACCGGCATCAGGTGGGATAACCAGTTGTCATTAGCGGTTCCCATGGAGCGGACCTACGGTGAAATTACGCCCAAGCTAACCTATGCGCACACGAGTTACAGTGTGGACAACCAGCCTGCAGATCAGCCATCGGACCCCACCCGAGGCATCTATCTTCTGGAGATCGGGTCCAAACTGCTTTTGGAGCGCGATGTGTCCTGGGGAGACGAGAACCATACTCAGACGCTGGTGCCGAGCCTGGCGTACCATTACGTGCCCTATGAAGATCAGGATGATCTTCCGGTTTTTGACTCTGGCTCGGTCGGTTTTGACAACATTGCGGATGCGTTTCTCGATGCTGGTTTCTGGGGCTCGGATCGGATCCAGAATTTCCAGGGCTTCACGCTGGGCCTATCCAGCGAGACCTATTCCGCGGATTCCGGAGATGACCTCCTTAGTTGGCGGGTCGCCCAGCAGATTTATCTTGCCGAGCGCGAGGTTACGCTGGATGGCGCCGGTGCCGATTCGAGTGATTTCTCCCCCTTGCTGGCTGATGCGACTTTTCATGTGAATGAAGATATCAGTACCACCGGATTTGCCAACTGGAACTGGGAAGACAGCGAGGTCGGAAGTTGGCGCCTGGGGGGGCGCTACAGTCCGGATTTCCGGCGTGAACTGGGGGTTTCCTACCGTTGGGAGGATACCTCCAGTAATCTGGAGCTTGACCTAATGTGGCCGCTCGGGCCTCGTTGGCAACTCGGTGCTGCAGCGCTCATCGGGCAGTCCGATGATGACAGCAATGGCTCCTATAGCCGGGTCAGTCTCGGTTACGATGCCTGTTGCTGGGCGCTGCAGGTTGCGCTTGAGGATCGCCCCGGAGATGAAGACGAAGGGGGCGTACAGTTTCTGGCGACGTTCAGCCTCAAAAGTTTGGGACAGATTTCCAGCGATCAGTTAGCAACCGGCATCACCACCACCGCACCTTCGTGGAACTAGTTAGTGTCTTTGTGGGTTTGACGCGCGTTCTCGGTTCTTGTACTGCTGTTCTCCGCCGTTGCCTAAGCCGTGGGCTGGTGGTGGGCGCGACAGCAACCGTGCTATCGGCAGGCGCACTTGCCGAGGAATCACTCAACCGTGTCATGGTGGTGGTCAACGACGGTGTCATCAGCGAAGCCGATCTCAATCGAGAGGTCTCGCTTGCTGAGATGGAGCTGCGTTCCGCCGGTCAGCCCCTTCCGCCTCGCGATGCCCTTATTTCAAGGCTGCTGGAGGAATTGATCGTGGACACACTGTTGTTGAGTGTGGCCACCCGTTTGTCGATCTCAGCCAATGACCGGGAGGTGGCTTACGCCTTGATGACGATTGCCCGGCAGAACGGTCTTACCCCGGCGCAGTTAGAAACAGCAATAGCCGGTGTGGGCGTTACGGTTGAAGACTACGAGGCGGACCTGCGCAAACAGTTGACTATCCGGAAACTGATTGACCGGAGAATCCGACGGCAGATCACTGTGAGTGAACAGGAGATTGACGAATACCTGAGGCAAAACCCCATCACTGAAAATGCCGTCGTACCCGAATTAGCTCTCGCACATCTCCTTCTGAAACTGCCATCAGACGCTTCGGAAACTGAGATTGCCGACACCCGCAGTAAACTTGAGGAGATCCGCCTTGAGATTGTCGATGGGCTCGCGTTCGCGGAAGCGGCGAGACGCTATTCCGACGGCAATAAAGCGGCAGAAGGAGGATCGCTTGGGATCAGAATTGCAGACCAGTTACCACAGCTTTTTCTGGATGCTGTCGAAGGTGTTTCTGCAGGTAGGTTGTCCGCTGTTTTTAAGAGCTCCAATGGTTGGCATTTACTGAAGGTGTTGGCGAGGAAATCCCAGCACGAGGCGGTTGTGCTGCAGCAGGAAGTCCGACACATCCTGGTAAGGACCAGTGCGCTGCTGCCGGATGAACAACTGCGGGCACGGCTTGAGCGAATTCGGGATCGTATCGTGGCGGGTGAGGACTTTGGCGCAGTCGCCCGACTGCAGTCGGAGGACACCAATACTCGGGCACTTGGCGGAAATCTTGGATGGTTGAGCCCTGGGGCGTTGCCTGGTGAATTTGAGCAAGCGCTTGATCCCTTGTCGGTTAATGAGGTCAGCCCGGTGTTTCAAACCGCAGTCGGCTGGCATATTGCCCAAATCACCGGAGAGCGGGAAAAAGATGTCGGCAATACCCTGCGGCGCCAGCAGGCCGAGCACATCATCATCGCTCGCAAGACCGAAGAGGCGTTTGAGCAGTGGACCCAGTCTCTTCGGGAGGAAGCCTTTGTGCGCTACCGGGTAAGGCCCGGCGAATAGACAACGCCCGGAGGCTAGGGCGTTGTCATGCTCAGACCTTCGCCGAATCGGCTTCGTCGTGATAGGGTTACTGCGCTCCTGATGTGAATTCGGGGTATGCCTCGAGACCGCATTCGGATACATCGACACCGCGGTATTCCTCCTCTTCGGTGACACGAAGCCCACTCAGACCCTTGATTACGGCCCAGGTCGCGAGGCTGGCTGTGAAGACAAAGCCGAAAATGACACCCGCGCCGATCAATTGGGAGGAGAGTGTTGCATCGGCATTGGTGAGAGGAACCACCAGTAGACCCCAGATCCCGGTGATGCCGTGAACCGAAATGGCGCCAACGGGGTCGTCGATTTTTATCCGGTCAAGACCCAGTACTGAAAAGACGACGATCACGCCACCCACAGCCCCAATGAGTGTCGCTGCGAGAGGTGAGGGGCCCAGTGGTTCGGCGGTAATAGCGACCAGTCCTGCCAATGCACCGTTCAGAACCATCGTGAGGTCCGCCCGACCGAGAATAATTTTTGCAGTCACGAGTGCAGCGACGACACCTCCGGCAGCGGCGGCATTGGTGTTGACGAACACGGCAGCGACCGCATTGGCTTCGCCTACGTTCGAGATGACTAGCTCAGAACCACCGTTGAATCCAAACCACCCCATCCACAGGATGAACGTACCTAGGGTAGCTAGCGGGAGGTTCGCTCCGGGCAAAGCATTGATTCTTCCGTTTGTGCTGTACTTTCCCTTTCGCGGGCCCACCATCATTACGCCTGCGAGGGCAGCGGTTGCTCCGGTCAGATGGACCACGCCTGATCCGGCGAAGTCAGAGAAGCCCATAGTGTCTAGAAAGCCCCCACCCCATTTCCAGAAACCTTGAATCGGGTAGATAAAGCCGGTCAGGACAACGCAAAAAATCAGGAAAGGCCAAAGTTTCATACGCTCGGCAACAGCGCCGGAGACGATTGACATCGCAGTCGCGACGAAAACGACCTGAAAAAAGAAGTCGGACCTACCGGAATAATACGTGCCGTCGTACCATTTCGAGCCTGAGAGGCTCAGGACGCTGGCCGCATCGTGGTCAGAGTCAAGGAGGAAACTGAGTCCAGGCCAGACACTACTGACTGCCTCCCCCGGGTACATCAGGTTGTAACCGACCAACATATACATAACACTGGCGATTCCGTAAAGCGCAACATTCTTGGTCAGAATTTCCGTTGTGTTTTTGGCCCGGACCAGGCCGGCTTCCAGCATCGTGAAGCCGGCAGCCATCCACATCACGAAGGCGCCCATGACCAGGAAATAAAAGGTATCCAACGCGTAGCGCAGGTTAAGGATTTCTTCCACTGTAAAGTTCTCCAAAAAACGTGGTTCAGTGATTGGATAAAGCGTTAGAGCGCATCCGGACCGGTTTCGCCGGTGCGGATGCGGATCACCTGCTCAATCCCATAAACAAAGATCTTTCCGTCACCGATTTTTCCCGTTCTGGCGGCCTCGCTGATGGCTTCCAGAGCCTGATCGACGAGCTCTTCGGAAATTGCAACTTCAAGTTTCACCTTGGGCAGGAAATCCACCACGTATTCCGCGCCTCGGTAGAGTTCGGTATGACCCTTTTGTCGACCAAAACCTTTGACCTCGGTAACCGTCATACCCTGAATTCCAATTCGGGACAGGGCGTCCCGGACATCGTCCAGCCGAAACGGCTTGATTACGGCAGTGACAAGCTTCATTAAAATTCTCCAGTGCTGAAGTTTTTGCGGTATCTACCCTTACTAGAGCCTGATCACCGCTTGGTATTTCTTATGAAGCAATTTTCGTGCCAGCGCTCAAAGAGCAGCGTAATCAGTGATTCAGCAGGTTTCAGACCAACTTTTTTGGCACAATGCACCTTAAGGTGGCAGGGTATTGGACGTTTTGCCCTGAATCGGAGCAACGCGCTTTGACTGCCGAGACTGGTAAAATAGTGTGGCCAGCATTTTTCGGAATCACGATCTTCGCAACATGACAATGCCATTTAAAAAAATTGCCGAATCGCTGGGAGAGGTACTGCCAGTAGATTTCGCCGAGGACGTCAAGAAAAATGTCCGGGCAATGGTCCAGTCGTCTCTTGAGAAGATGGATCTCGTCACCCGGGAAGAATTAGACATTCAGGAAAAGGTTTTGGCGAGAACCCGTAGTCAGTTGGAGGAGTTGCAGCAACGGGTCATCGAACTTGAGGATGCGCTAAAGCGTAGCGCCGATCCTTAGTAACTCTTTATCCCACGGATCGGGAAACCATGACAAGGAGCTGTCAACATGTCCCTCGCGAGACTTCAGAGTCGGGCGCCTAACGGCCTCGATGCATCATCGGTTACGGTCGAGGTCCACCTTTCGGGTGGCCTGCCGTCTTTTACTATTGTTGGCCTCCCCGAGGCCGCTGTCCGGGAGAGCCGCGAACGGGTACGAAGCGCGGTGATCAATTCTGGCTTTGATTTTCCTCCACGCAGGATTACCGTAAACCTGGCCCCCGCGGATCTTCCGAAGCAGGGGGGGCGGTTCGATCTTGCAATCGCTCTCGGTATCCTCACAGCATCCGGCCAGCTGAAGTCATCAGAACGTGATTTTTCCAGGGAGTATCTGGGTGAGTTGGGTCTGGGTGGAGAACTGAGGCCAATTCCCGGTGTTCTGCCATCGATACTGGCAGCTCGTGAACTGGGACGGGCCGTCATGCTGCCGATCGCCAACTTTGCCGAAGCCAGTCTCGTATCCGATGCGAGGCTGTTGGCGGTCGAGAGCCTGACACAGGCAGTTGCCCACTTATCCGGAGATACACCCGTTCCGGAATTGACTGCGGGCATACCTATGGAAAAGCTTGGCCAAGGTGATACCCACGGAGATCTCAAAGATATTTGCGGCCAGCCCTTTGGCGTGCGTGCACTCGAGATTGCAGCAGCCGGCGGGCATTCGTTGATGATGGTGGGTCCTCCCGGA
>JBMUHF010000377.1:0-2360 GCA_050302555.1 Arenicellales bacterium
AGGCCGTGAGCTCCGGTAAAATGATACTCGTATCCGGGCAGTATCCGTATGCGGAAAACGCCAAAGGCTTAGGAAGAGTTTGTGATCCCGTATGATCCGCAACGAATTTTTAAGTACGCTGACCGTCTAAGCGGCGCATCGCATAACCCTCTATCTCGACGGCGAGACCGGGATACGCAAGCGCGGGAACGGGAACGGCGTTGACTGCCACCTGTGCGTTAGCAGGTAAACAGGCGCCGACCATGGTGAGAAAATCCTGCTCATCTACCGAGCCGTCATTAACGTAAAAGCACAGCAGCCACACGACATCCTCAAGGTCGCAGTCAAGTTCCCTCAATGCGCGGTCAAAATGATGCATCACCTTTCGGGTCTGGGTGGGCAGATCTTGCGGGTTATTGACGACGCCCTCGGGAGTAAGGTCAACCTGACCGCCTACCCAGATCATCTCGCCGCAGCGCACGGCGTGTTTGTGGCTGACCTTGATCGGCCAGTTCCATGTGCCCTCAGGCCAGGCGTGGCGCTTCTTCAAAGAAGAGCTTTTGGAGCCCATTGAGTTAGTATCCCGATTTCATTCCGGTTGTTACGAGTTGACGGGGTCCCGGTAAAGCGACTGACACAGGCAGTGAACACCTCCGCCACCGAGAACAAACATCGACATGTCTGGTGCATGTACCTCGTACCCCAGAGAAGAAAGTTGGCTATTGAGAGAAGCACTACTTGCCATGGAAAGAATCCGCTCCTTGCCGAGTGTCACCAGATTGACGCCGAGATTTCTCGCTTCTCCATAGCCGACATTCACAAACTCATAGCCTTCAGCCTTGAGACGATCGATGAGCCAGTCTTCAAGCGCATCCAGACAGGTTACCAAGAGATTTGGACCGATAGGTACCACGAGACCGTCCATATGCACAAATTCCCGTGAGTTCGGCACCACAATCGCCTCCCAACCTTCTTGTTCGACCCAGGCCGCCACCTGCTCGGCGCCCTCGCGCTCCGAGCGCTCACCGCAGTAACCGACCAGAACGAGTCCCGGTTTGAGAATCACAAAATCTCCGCCCTCGAAGTGTCCCGCGGTTGACATTTTCCAGATCGGAATATCGTTCTTCTGGTAAAACTCAATCGCAGTGACATAGTCGGCGCGCCGGCACTTCAGCTGCATATGGCAGATCAGGGCGCCCCAGGGGGTCATTGCGCTTGAATCCCGGGCGAAGAAATTCCGATGCAGGACGGGGTCGGCGTCCAGATAATGGCAGTTCACATCAGCGTCTTCGTAGACCTGAACCATATTGTGGTGCTGTGCCATCGCCAAGGCATGGTCGAATTTGACGCCGGTCTTATCTGCGTTGTTCAGGGTGCGGCCGATAATGGGCCCGGCTTCGACCCATCGGTAGTAATCCGGCCTGCCCAGCAATACGTCCCGCAACTGGGTGTAATCGTTGTCTATGCCCCATGACCTCGAACCAGACTGACGGACCTGTGCGTCGGATATTTCGGGAAGTTTCATATTCGTTGCTCGCGATTATCGTGGGTAGTGGCGGGGTGATCTGATTGTGAACCGGTCACGCTATACCGGCACTATAGAGCAGGTTTGTTGGCGAGACTATCTGAAATCAGGGAAATCATTTCGAACATCACCGACGCTGCGGTGTGGGCAGTGATCTGGTTGGGCGAGTCTTTGGTTGGCATGATGCAGACCACATCGCCGCCGATAATGTTCTTGCCCCGCACGCAGCGCAAAAGACGCATGACCTCGTCGACCTGAAAGCCCTGAACGCCAGCCTCAATGTTGGCAACACCGGGTGCGACGGTCGGGTCCATAC
Source organism: Arenicellales bacterium (assembly GCA_050302555.1). GTDB lineage: Bacteria > Pseudomonadota > Gammaproteobacteria > Arenicellales > UBA868 > UBA868. The sequence goes on from JBMUHF010000377.1 coordinate 1,821, forward strand.
AGTCAAGATCGAAGGTGATATAGAGCGGTGCATCACCAATGCGTTCGTTGATGATCCGAATCGTTTCTTCCGGGCCAATCTCGCGATAGCGTTTCATGGTGATAAGTTCGTAGCCAAGTTCTTTGCTCGGATTGAGCCAGCTTAAGGTCCGCGGATTGCCGCGCATGCCGATCTGTACGCTGTGGCTGGCGTCAATCAGGCCGTCCCTGACGAGGTAACTTGCCCAGTGTGCGGCGGATTTCACCGCGCCCAGAAAATGCGGCACCTGCTCGTAAGCATCGGTATGAGCATCAAAGTGCAAAAAGACCGCTTTCTGACCGTTGGTGAGTTTTGCATTGGATCCCGCTATGGCCTGAATGATGCCCCCGGTGACGGAGTGATCCCCGCAACGGGGGGGGCCCGCCCACTACGGGGTCCGGGCCACAGCGGGGTTGATCGTCACCGAGGGGATCGCTCCAAGCGAGGTGGGCAAGGGCTACTGCCGGACCCCGGTGCTTGACGGACCGCACCGCCTCGACGGTTGGCGCCGGATCACCGACG
>JBMUHF010000378.1:0-3675 GCA_050302555.1 Arenicellales bacterium
TGAGTCGATTTACACTCCTGGCTCGCGGCGTTGCGGCCTCAAACCAGCGTGAAGCCAGTTAACCAACGTTACGCAATCAAAGACCGGCAAACCTAATTCGCTTGAGATATCGGCTGAGAACGGAGCCAAATTAGTACACTCCAATACGATGGCGCCGAGATCAGGATACTCAGCCTGAAACTCCCGCGCTGCAACAAGGGCCTCCTCGCGCAAGGTGTCGAATGAGATCGACACATCGCCATCGTTGATCCACCGTACAAATTCCGAGTTCTGTGGCATACCTTTGACCGGCGTATCTTGGGGTACATCTACCGCCTCAAGGTAAGGACCTTGAAGAACGCTACCGTTGTAGGTCATTACACCGACGCGTTTCTTTGTGCCGATGATCGTCTGGGCGAACGGAACTTGCAGTAAGCTTGAAGACGCAACGGGGACGCCACAGTGGTCCGCGAGTTCATTTTGGTATATCGAGAGGAAGCCACAGGTAGTAGTAATCCCGCTCACACCCTCTGCGACCAGCTCTTTCGCTGCGACTTTAAATGGTTCCAGCAGACTGGCATTATGCAGATCTGTCATTTTCGACGGTATCGCATCCTCTACGATCTTGTAGCTCACGGGGAATTCCCAAGTAGCCGCGTTTCCAATGTCCCCAAGGTAGCGGGTGAAATAGGTCCGCACCATCAGAATGCCGATAGCAACACCATAGTAAATCCGCCGGTTATCACCGCCAATTTCATGATCAGACATGGTGTAACTCCTCGACTTGTTGTATTGCTTTTTCCTACTGCGTTACCGTTAACTATGAACCACTAACTTTCTGATCTAACTGTATCCCAGTCGCCAGGCTTCCGGGGTCTCTCGGATGCCTTATGCGATACCATCTGAATAGACGCGAGCGATCAGTCAGGCGGCTCTTCCACAAATGAAGTTGACAGGATCGCCTCTTTTGCCGCCTTTAGATGTTGATGGGTGATTTCCCTCGCTCCTTTCCTATCCCGTCGAATCAGCGCGTCTGTTAACGCTTTGAACTCTGCAAGAGATTTCTTGCGACGGCTCTGTGCAAGCAGAGATCGTCCCCGGAGATAGAAAATTCGCTCAATTAAGTTTGACAATGCGCGCTCAAGCTCAACGTTCTTACAACCGGCATAGATAACACTATAGTAATTAACTTTCGCTCTTCGAACGACAGCCATATCCTGATGAAATATGTTGTCCTTCAGATAACTGAACGCTACTGATAGGTCCTTAAGATCGCTATCAGTAGCTCTCAGAGCGAAAAGCTCGGCTGCCTGACTCTCGACTACCTCGCGAAGCTCATAAAGGTCCTGTACCTGTTTCTTAGTTAAATTAGTAACCCGGTAACCCCGATAGGGCTCACGCTGAACTAGGCCCTTTTCATCAAGACTTGCTAGCGCCTCTCTTAGCGCTGACCGGCTTACTCCGGTTGTCTGGGTGAGCTCCCGCTCGATCAACTTTGCTCCAGGCTGTATGTTCCCATCCAGGATCGCCTCGCGTATCCATTGATAGGCCGACTCAACAAGTGTTTCCTTTTTTGAGTCAGGCACCTGATTCACCAGTGATCACTTGATGTGTCTGAAGTCGACTCGCGCCCGTCGCCATTGAGTTGAATCAGCAGTATGCGATCGCGTACGGCGTGAGGATTAAAACTCATTGTTCTCTCTCAATTCCCAGAGCGTTACTTTAACAAGGCCCTCAAGCGGCGTGGCGCACGGCCACGTTGAGTAAAAAACATCAATCGCCCCGCCGCCCGGCAGCGCCTGCCAACTGATGCGCCACAAGCTGTGCATAAAGGCCGCCTTGGGCCAGCAGTTCGTCATGCGTACCGCTCTCGATCACCCGGCCCTGATCGAGCGCGATGATCTTGTCGGCACCGCGCACCGTGGACAGCCGGTGCGCGATCACCAGCGTCGTGCGGTCAGACATGAGTTCTTCCAGCGCCTGGCGCACCGCCTGCTCGTTGACCGCATCAAGGTGCGATGTTGCCTCATCGAGAATCAGGATCGGGGCATCTTTGAGGAACGCCCGGGCGATCGCAACGCGCTGGCGTTGCCCCCCAGAAAGCCGCATCCCCCGTTCGCCGACCATAGTCTCGAGTCCCTCAGGAAGTCCGGCTACCAGGTCACTCAGCGATGCCCGCTCAAGTGTCGCGGCAAGCTCTGCTTCGCTTGCCTCGGGCCGGGCGATCAGAATATTGGCGCGCAGCGTGTCATTGAACAGGAACGTGTCCTGTGCGACCAGCGCGATCTGCCTGCGCAGATCATCCAGTCGATAATCGCGAAGGTCGTGGCCACCCAGCGTAATCGCGCCCTTCTGGGGATCCCAAAAACGCATCAGCAGGTGCGCAATCGTCGTCTTGCCGGCACCAGACGGGCCGACGAGTGCAATGGTTTTGCCGGCCTCGGCATGAAAGGCCGCGGCATCAAGGGCCGGGCGGTTGCCGGTCTCGTACCTAAAATCAACGGCGTTGAGCTCGATCGGTACACCCCCGCCATGACGGTCGATAGCTACCCCGGGCCCATCATTCACCGGCACGGGCTCATGCTCCACGGCATACAGCCGGCGTGTCGAGCCCAGCGTATCGGCAAGCTGGCGGCTGACCTCCGAAATCTCTGAAATCGGCAAAAAAGCGGCCATTGCCAGGAGCGTCAACAACGGCAGCATCGCACTTTCAAGCAACCCTGCGTTGACCAGCACTGCGCCTGTCACGATTACCGCGAGACCCCCAAGCCCAGTCGCCACCTCAAGCAGTGCACTCTGGGCCGTAAGATCAGAAAAGAAAGGCAGGCGGATTCGGTGATGATGCTCGGTGCGCTCGGTGAGTTCTGCGCGACGCGCGTCTACATAGTTAAACGCGATCACCTCAGCGAGGCCCTGCACGCTGTCAACGGCATGGGCATTCAACTCACCCAACGCTTCGCGCGCCCGGGAGCCCATCTCATCAACCCGTTTTCTGAGCAAAAAGGGGCTCAGCGCCACCACAGCCAGAAACGGCACCAGCACCAACGCCATAATCCACCCAAAATAAAACAGCACGCCCATCACCAGTGCCGGGACCAGCACCGCCACGAACGCCGGCGCCACGGTGTGCGCAAAGAAATACTCCACGAGTTCGACATCGTACGTCGCCATACCGACCATATCGCCCGTGCGCCTTCGCACCATGTAGGCCGGAGCCAAGCGGTCGAGTTTTTCAAAGAGGGCGATGCGCATCTCGGCCAGCAACCGAAAAGCCATGTCGTGCGCGATCCAGGACTCCAGCCAGTGAAACACCCCGGCCACCGGCGCCATAACGGCAAGCAGAATGAGCAGGTCCACAAAAGGTTCACCCGTCTTGACGGCGCGCACTGCCAGCGCCCCGACCACACCGATTCCGGTATAGGCCAGTACCCGCGTCACCCCAAAACCAAAGGTCATCACCAGCCTTCCTTTATAGGGCACGATGTACTTCATGAGTTCACGCGCGGCAGCAAGCCAGCCAAGCCCCTGCGCCTTGACGATGGCATCAGTCGGCGCGAACTGCGCTTCCTCGCTGTAGGTCGGCATCTGCTCAGTTTTGCGTCCACGCGAGGGGTCGACCTCGATCGTACCGCCAGCGCTTTCTTCTGCCTGCGCCGCCATCAGCCGGTGATACATGCCACGCTCGGCCATCAGTTC
>JBMUHF010000379.1:0-1726 GCA_050302555.1 Arenicellales bacterium
TCCCGTCATGCCTACCCGTCACCATGGGAAAGAAAATGCGCTCACTCAAACCGGGCTCGATGCCGGGTCCGTCATCCGTAATCAACGCCTCAACAGCAAGTCGATGACGCCGGTGATGGATCGTGCACTGACGGCGCACCCGGGTGCGTAGCCATATGCAGCCCCTACCCTCCACGGCCTGAACTGCGTTTCGCACGATATTCAAAACCGCCTGAATCATTTGCGCGCGGTCCCCAAGGATCTCGGGGATACTGGGGTCGTAGTCCCGCTGAAACTTAAGACCCTGGGGTATCTCCACCAGGGTCAGTTTGCGAACATGCTCCAGGACCGAGTGCAGGTTGAAAGGTTCACGATCAGAAGCGCGGTAACCTCCGGTTAGCCGATCCACCAGACCGCTCAGCCTATCCGTCTCGTGGGTAATGATGCGGGTGTACTCACGCAGGTTCCTGTCGTTCAGCTCGCCATCGAGTAACTGCGCGGCACCACGAATCCCGCCCAGCGGATTTTTGATCTCGTGCGCGAGTGCGCGGGCAACCTGGCTGAATGCGTCCTGGCGTTCCTGCAGCGTTGTCTCGCGGGTGATCCGAGCCAACTGGTCGACCTGATTGAGTTCGACAATTATGCAAGGACTGTCCAACGGCCGTTCCAGAGGCGAGACGGTACAGTCGACAGTAATTTCCTCAGCCTGTGCGGGTGCTCGCAGCACTTCTTCGCGGAGCGTGGTCGTTTCACCTTGCTCAGCCGCAATCAGCGCACCCTGTAGGGTCATCCCCATGGGTACGAGATCAATCACGTCCTGACCACAACCGCGTTGCGTGCTAGTCTCAAGAAGTCCCTCTGCTGCCGGATTCATGAAAATCACCCGCCTGTCAGCGCCGACCAAGAGGACTGCTACCTTGAGCCCATCAAGAACCGGTCGGCTGACATCCGCCTGTGTGTAATTCATCTGTAAAGCATTTGCACCATCATGGTGCATACTATCCCAATGGGAGCCGGTGTCTGTCAAACACCCGCCCGTGGCACCTACACGCTGTAATACATATCAAACTCGACGGGATGCGTGGCCATTCGCAGCCGCTGGACCTGTTCCAACAATAACGACTTTTGTTGTTCCAAATTTGTCAGCAAATGCTCCAGCAATTGGCTGAGTTAGTCCCCATAAGAGATTTTGAAGAGCTAGAGAGAAGGCAAAGACTTCTCTGCCATATCCAAATGTTTCTGAAACTGGTGTTAAAAAGAGGCCAAGTGAAGATCTCCAGCCAAAATTAATAGCTAATAGAACACAAGCCAACGCAATTGCTAGACTGAAAATTTTTTTATGTTGCGCCATTTTTTTTCATTATAAAAGTTTCCGACAGTATAACCATTATTATTTGACGAGCTGTCTTATTAATATTAATATGTGTTTAGTTGTAATTATTAACCAATAGGGAGGTTTGGATGCGAGTCTTGGTTTTTCAGCATGTTGATTGTGAGCACCCAGGTTCATTGAGGCAATTTTTAGCTGAAGATGGCATTGATTGGGATCCCGTATATTTACATCGTGGAGATAAAATTCCCAGTTTTGATCATTATGATGCGCTCTGGGTAATGGGTGGGCCAATGGATGTATGGGATATTGAAGAAAACCCATGGCTTGTCGATGAAAAAGCAGCAATTAGACACTGGGTTAAAGATTTGGGTAAACCTTATCTTGGATTATGTTTGGGGCACCAGTTGCTTGCGG
>JBMUHF010000380.1:0-1379 GCA_050302555.1 Arenicellales bacterium
CGGCCGAAGGATTCATGGACGGGGTTTCGCAACTGCTCTCGCAGTCAGGTGTTGCCCCTGCCGATGTGGCGCTCATCACCCACGGCACCACGCTCGCCACCAATGCACTGATTGAACGCCGCGGGGCAAAAACCGCGCTGAGCCCGATGATCTGACACCCAGTTTGCGATTTCAGTTGCAGGTTTCCGCCGGCGTGATCGTCGTGGTGATGGGTGTTGAAGATAAAGTCCAGTTTCCAGCCCTTTGCATCAAGCGCCTCCCGAATCGGTACTACTTCGGGCGTATCAATCGCTGCAGTCAGCCCGCTGTCAGTATCGTGGACCAGATAGCCGTAGTTGTCCGAAAGGCAGGGAAACTGATGGACTTCAAGGGTGCTCATCGGATTCAGGCCTTGCTGTGGCCGCTGATTTTGGCATGGAGCGGCTTGGTCGCGTCAAAAGTTGCTTTCTGCTCCGCGCTGGCTTTGCCTTGGTAGTCACGTTTCCAGTCATCATAGGCCATACCGTAGACGATCTCGCGTGCAAGGTCGTAGTCCATTTCAACGCCTTCTTCGTCGGCCGCCGCGAGATACCATTTGGAAAGGCAGTTACGGCAAAAGCCGGCAAGGTTCATCAGATCGATATTTTGCACATCGGTGCGCTGGCGCAGGTGCGTCATCAGTCCGCGGAACGCGGCTGCTTCAAGTCGGGTGCGGGTCGCTTCGTCCATAGTTTCTCCGGAATCGCTCGGATGTTCGCCTGCGGCAAAGGGGTATACCACTTTTGTCGCTCAATGTTCGCTGCAAACTGAGATGATAACAGTCACCCACACTTTTCGGAACGAAGGGCGGCAGCGTTGACAGTACCGGTACAATGCAATCCTAAATACTGCGCGGGTCATGAGCGCTATCATTTCGGTTCGTACGGTTTTCATATGACCTCTTTATCCAGCATGCCACACTCGATAGCGGCTCAAGAATTCGGGCCATCCCCATGGTGAAATATTACGGATTCATGTCGCTCGTGGCGGCATTGATACTGGTCGGCTGTGCCAGTTCCTCGACCAGCGGTATTGAACTGACCGTTTCCAGGGGCGATGCAACAGGTGCCTATACGGGCACTTACACTGGCACGATCTCATTGACTTCAACCGCCGATGTGGTCGCTCTGGGTTCAGCAACGGATCAGCGTACCGAGAGTATTTCAGTCGAGGTTACGCAAGATGGCCTGGCCTTTCTGTCCGTTCGCGACGTCACAATTACGGGAGTCGTCGACAACACCGGAAATTGGGGGCTGCAGGCGTCGATCGATGACCTGCGTTCGCTGCTGAGCGCAACGAATATATCGCGTCTTGATGATGCGGGCTGTTCTTTCGGGGCCAAGGCCGCCCGTATTCAGGGG
>JBMUHF010000381.1:0-1905 GCA_050302555.1 Arenicellales bacterium
CGTGCAGTTCGGCCGGCTGCATTTCCGACGGTGTTTCTGTTCCGACGGACATGCGGATAAATTGATTCGCGCCGATATGCTGATTTCTTCCGGCGCGCTTTTTTCTCGCGAAGCGCTCGAGTCTGTGGGCCTGATGGATGAAGAGCTTTTTATCGATCATCTGGACACCGAGTGGTTTTTGCGGGCGGGCGCTGAAGGCTGGCAGTCATTCGGCGTGTGCGATGCGCTGATGGATCATGGCCTTGGGGATCGAACCGTGCGTGTATGGCTTGGCCGATGGCGCTATCTCCCGGTGCATCAGCCTTTCCGCTATTATTACGTGTACCGCAACAGCCTGCTCTTATGGCAGCGCGACTATCCAAGCCGGCGCTGGAAGCATACTGATATGCTGCGTCTGGCTAAGATGTTCTTCGTCTTTGCATTTTTCGCCGGCCAGCGTCTTAAAAATTTTGCCATGATGTGCCGTGGGATACGTGATGGGCTAGCGGGAAAGGCTGGCCGGTTGGATCAGGATTTGCTGCGTTAGTGCAATCCCCGCAAAATAGCGCGGTCGAATAGCATCGCCGAACGCATCCGCCCGGCAGGGTTTACCAAACAATCATCTTTGCGTCCATGCAGGTTTCGTTTCTAATCCCCGTTTACAACACCGACCCTGCGGTCTTGACGCTGTGTGTCAACAGTGCGCTGAAAGCTGCTGCCGATCATCACCAGGTGGTGATGGTGGATGATGCGTCCGACAATGCACAAACTCTTGATTTTTTAGATCGCTGTAAATCAGCCGGACTCACCAACCTGAAGCTCGTTCGCACCAGTGCAAATGCGGGGGTGTCACATGCGCTTAATCTTGCCGCCTCAGAAGCGTCGGGCGATTTACTGGCACCGGTTGATCACGATGATGTGGTGGTGAGCCAGGGCTTTTCGCAGACCCTGCGCTGTTTGAGTTATCACCACGCGTCGTGGGTTTACTCCGACGAGATTCAGGTCGATGCCAACGGGTTTCTGATCCGTCGTATGTACAAACCCGATTGGAGCCCGCAACTGCTTCGGTCCCTGATGTATATCAATCACCTGCAGGTCTTCTCGCGTGATCTTTTCGACAAGGTCGGCGGATACCGCGAAGGTTTTGAGGGCAGCCAGGACCACGACCTCGCGCTTCGCATGAGTGAACAGGTCGAGCCGGTCCACGCCGAGATCATCGCCTATCACTGGCGGATTCTGAGCCAGACACAGTCGCGCTCAGGCGAGCAGATGTCTTCGCAGACGATAGACCATAGTCAGCAGGCGTTGCGTGAGTACTTCACCCGTCGTGGTCAGGAGGTATCTGTCGAACCGGTTCAGCTGCGCCGGCATCCTGACAGCGAACCGGAGCCGATCGGGGTTTACCGCTCACGTCTGCAGCCGGCACGTTTGGCCGCAGTTTCGATTGTGATCCCTTGTCGTCTGGGCACCCGGAAGGTTGTGGATGGAACCGAACTGATCCTGCTGGAGCACTGTTTGCATGCTCTGCGTGAGTCAATACCATCCGTGGGCGGTCCAGAGGACGCACATGCCAGCGTAGAGATTGTGCTGGTGCTGAATCATGAGGACGACGCTAGTGAGGCGAAGTCCCTGATCGATCGGTTCGGTTTTGATGGGGTCGTGGTCTGTGATCAGCCGGGCTTTGATTTTGCGCGTAAATGTAATCTTGGCGCACAGACGGCGCATGGGGATATGTTGGTATTCCTTAACGACGATACCGATATGCAGACTCCAGGATGGATCAGCGATGTTGCGTCGCTGCTTGAGGAAGATGACGTTGCCTGTGTGGGCGGCATGCTGCAGAACGCCGACCAGACAGTTCAGTCCTGCGGCGACAATGTTGGACGTGACTCGGCAGTGCACTATGCACCCGACCCCAATTCTGGC
>JBMUHF010000382.1:0-6627 GCA_050302555.1 Arenicellales bacterium
AACGGTCTGATACGCACTTCCCTCACAGTTGAAGGGCACATTCTCACTGAACTCGGGCGCCACATAGAGTTGCCCCCAACGATGAGACCCGCGGATAAAAGTTAGCCCATCTTCAACCGGAGCCCGCTCAAGAGGAATCCACACAATACAAAGCGTCCCCTCGAAATCAAAGTAGGGCTCATCGTGGTGCCAGGGAGCGCCATTTCGGGCGCCTGCTTCGCGCATAAACCAGTTATCCATGACCATATGGACATGGTTTGCCCGCATCAACGTGCCCGCAATTTCACCCACAGGTGAATTCATGATGACCTGCTCAAACTGAGGCGTTTGAGGCCAGGTCCAATACTCAAAAACGTAACGGCTCGAGGAGCCGGCAGGCGTATGGTCTCTGAAAAACCGGCCTGGGTTTTTGAGGTTCTGGTCAATGCCTTCACTGGCAAGTGCCAGCCACTCCTTGGAGATGATATCTCGAAGACAGACCACACCGTCTTGCTGATAAGTCTCAATCAGTGCTTCAGAGATCATCGACTCTCTTTATTCGGACGTCCTTGTGAGCACGGATCCAAAATCAAACCCAATGATCCTCCAGGGCGTAGGTAGTTAACTGCTCATGGCCATCTGCCGTAATCAGTACCTGCTCCTCAAGCTTGACACATTCTTTGCCGCCCTGGACACCGATCAGGGCCTCTACGCAGAGCACCATGCCTTCCTCAAAGACGCCGTCATAGCCCACCTCCTCATAATCCTGCGGGTAGTATATTGCTGGCGCTTCGTCACAAAGACCCACACCGTGCATGGCGACCCCATATCGGCCCGCCACATATTCGTCGGCCATGGGATGGAGCTTTTCGGTGAGCTCTCGATATCCCAGCCCCGGCTTCAGCAACTCCGTGTTACGTTTAATCTGCTCGTAGGCTGCTGCGTATAACCTTCTCTGCTCATCGTCGGGTTCGGCGTCACAGATCCATGACCGCGACATGTCGCAACAGTAGCCATAAGGACCCACAAGGTCGGTATCAAAACTGACCATATCCCCTTTCTCAATGGGGCGCATCGAGCATTCCCGAAACCACGGATTGGTACGCGGACCTGACGAGAGCAACCTGGTTTCAATCCACTCCCCGCCACCCGCAATATTGCCGTGATGCAGTTCCGCCCAGAGGGCATTTTCAGTGATCCCGGGTTTCATGGCTTCGCGCATCTGTTGTATTGCCTGCTCACAGACTTCGATGGATTTACGCATCAGCGCAATTTCACCTGCATTTTTAATCTCACGTGCTTTTTCCATCACGCTGAAACCGTCATGCACTTCGTATCCCAATGCCTCCATCTCCTGAATTCCCACAGGCGCCAGTCGGTCAATCGCGATACGCCGGTTGCCCCCACTGTGTTCACGAATGATGGAGTCCATCTGAACGGCCCATTGTTTGGCCCGCTCCGCAACATGCTGACCGGCAGACATATAGAAAAAGGAGATCGGCTTGACGGTTCGATCAATTCCCGGCAAACCCTCGGACAACAGGTTTTTGCCGCCATACTCAAAAATCACGGCTTCGCTGTTCGCAGGCACATACACGTAACGCGCCTCGTTATGCGAGCACCAAATCTGCATATTGGTCGCATCGGTCGCATAGCGCGTGTTCAGTTGATCGTAGAGGATGATTCCAGCGAGATCCTGGCGTACCAGTTCGTCCTGGATTCGGGAAAGACGATAGTTGCGCACCTCATCGAGGTCGCAGGGCGGCGTGGTGTGCTCCATCGCCCCATGCTGGCGCACGGTCATCAGTTCACTGGTTTTGAGCACATTCATGGCTTTTCTCCTGTTTACTGCTGGTTCACGATACCCGCGGATCTAACCGTGCTCAATCTCAAATACGACCTCTTTCGGTCATGTTTGGTCCTCGGCAATGAGTCGTTGATGGATGAATCCAAATTCATACCCACGTTCTGAAATATGGAAGATGCGATAACCCTTTTCCCGTAACTGTGAGACCAACGACAGGAAATCGTTAAACGGGATCTGTGGATAGTTGTAGTGAAATTCAACGAGCAACTGGCCTGGAAGTAACTCTGAGGCGAGCATGTCGGGCAGCACCAACATCTCTTCTCCCTCGATATCCATCTTTAGAATATCGATTTCCTGATGACCCAGCTCCCGCTGCAGGCGGCTCAGTCTTCTGACGTCACAATGCACAACTTCCTCGCTTGGGTTCCCGAAATCTGAACGCGTGTAGTTGAACTTGTGCTCCCGTTTTGGCTCGGAGAACGCCTGGCGGCCATCAACAGTGCCAATTCCTAGGGGATGAAAGTGAAACTGTGGCGGAAGTTTCTGTTGGCGGATCCAGCGGACCGAACGTGGCGTGGGATCGAAAGCATGTAGTTCAACGCCATGGCGCTCGATCATCTCGAGGTCCCAGGCGATGTTATTGCCCACCCCCGCCGAATACACGACGCTAGCGGGGGTCAATACTTCAGGGACAATACTCCACACACCAGAACGCGCGCCATAGGACACAAACCGACACTGTTGATCCACATAGATTCCGGCCTTGGCCAACCTGCGCTTTCTTAGAAACTGCTTAATGCGTCGAAATGCCATCTTCTGATCAATCAGCGCTATTGGCGATGTACGCTTGTGCAGATCCGCAGCCGCACATCAGCATTAAAGACCATAACCACTCGTCGCGGCCTACGAGCTTCGTGTAAGCCGGCCATTTACCCAGACACGTCTGATATCGGACGATGAGACGTTGTAGATCAGTTCCTGCACAAAGTCTTCGCCAGTCGTACTGGAATTTGAAAATGAGGCACGATTCGTTGCGCGGTGATGATCAATCAGGATTGCATCAAAGTGCTGTCCTTTTTCGAATTTTCCGACCGGAATGTCCAGAACCTGTGCTCCTCCTGCCGTGGCTACCCAAAGCGCCTCGCGAAAATCGATCCTCGAACCGGGATGACCGCGATCGACTGATGCATTTTCTGGATCAACACCTTCCTCAAGCATCCGCGACGCCGCAATGGCAAAACGGGCATTTTCGAAGATCGAAGGACTGGGCCCTCCTGAGATATCCGTTCCCATGCCAACGCTTACACCGATATCCAGCGCCTGCCTTAAAGGAAACACTGAATTAGCAAAGTAGGCATTCGAGATCGGACAATGGGCGATACCAGTGAACGCGCCTTTCATAATCTCCATATCAGTCGCGGAAGCAAAATTACAATGGGCCAATACGGAGCCACGCTGGAGCAATCCTAGCTCGGAAAGTGCGGCAGTATCACTTTGCCCGTACCGCTCGAGAACAAACTGATGTTCCCAGTCTCCCTCAGAGCAGTGTGTCTGTACGCGACAGTCCATCTGGTCAGCGATGCGGCCGAGCTCTAGCAACGCAGTATGGCTGCAACTTGGAATAAACCTCGGGGTGACTATCGGCTGAACCAGGGCGGCATCATTGCCCGACAGATTACGAACAAACTCGATGAAACCGTGCGTTTCGTCAATTGCCTGACCGGTAGAGGAATCTCGGTAGTAATCAGGACACTGATCCGGATCATCCATGACCACCTTGCCGACAAATGCCCGCTGCCCCGCATCTAGGCATACCTCAGCCAGAACCTGGCTTGCCTGCATATGGATTGTGGAGAAATAGACCGCGGTGGTGGTCCCGTTGGCCAGCAGCGTGGCAACGAGATCCGGATAGACGCTGCGGGCAAGATCAGCATCGCGAAACCGTGCTTCCAGCGGAAAGGTATAAGCGTTGAGCCACTCATCAAGCGGGAGGTGCAAGGCCCGTCCGAGCTGTGGCCACTGGGGCGCATGGACATGGAGATCGACCATACCTGGAAGGAATAGCGAATTTTCTCCAGACCGACATAGCGCACCTGAGGCTTTGGTCTGATCAAAGGCCTTCTGGAAATCAACGTCTGAATCACTCAGGACATCGGTGATGACACCCGCATGATCGATGAGGACCAGCGTGTTATCGAGGATCTCGATCGACCCTCTACAAGGGGTGTGTACAAAGCGCCCGTAGAACGCCTTTAACTCCAGAATCGGGGCGTCGTTGCGTGGGCCATTTTCAGTCATCCGCACGCAATCTATTCTTGGTCTTTCCAATCATAGAGCCTCGGTATCGAGGATCTGAAGGGTAATCCAGCGTGCGACGATGGCCGGCTTGGACTGGCCCTCAATCTCAACTGTTACATCGTAGGACAACAGCCACTGATCTGGCTTTCGCTCAACAGCATCGGCGAGAACAAAGCGTCCACGAACCTGCGATCCGCTCTGGACCGGATTCAAAAATCGCAGTTTTTCAAAGCCATAGTTAATGCTGACCCGTGCTCCCTCAAGCGCAACCGCTGCCTGAATTGCAAAATTCGACAAAAGTGAAAGGACTAGAAATCCGTGGGCGATGGTGCCCTCAAAGCCTGCCTTCTCTTTCGCTTCGTCAGGATTAATATGAATAAACTGAAAATCCTCGGTACATGCTGCAAAGGCGTTGATACGCGACTGGTCTATGGTTATCCAATCTGAAACACCGGTCTCGACCCCTACCAGGTCGCTCAACTCTGTCGGCGGCACGGGGGCTCTTGGCATGACGGAAAGCCCTGGCTCAGCTAGCCAGATGGCGAACACCCTGGTCAAGACCTTCCAGTGTAAGCGGATACATATGGTCTTCCATCAGTTCCTGAATCAGGCCGATTGACTGGGTATAGCCCCAGTGCGCCTTGGGCGTTGGATTGAGCCAGATGACTTTTTCAAAATTTTCCTTGAGCCGCCCCATCCAGGTGACTCCGGCCTCGCGGTTCATGTACTCCACACTGCCGCCAACACTTACCACTTCGTAGGGAGCCATTGAAGCATCACCCACGATGATGACCTTGTAATCGTTCTGATAGGTGTGCAGGACATCCCAAGTAGGGATGGTTTCGTTTCGGCGCCGTTGATTGTCACGCCAGAGAAAATCGTAGAAAAAATTATGGAAGTAATAATAGTCCAGATGCTTGAACTCGCTGCGTGCGGCGGAAAACAGTTCCTCGCAGGTCCGCACATAGGGATACATCGATCCGCCCACATCGAAAAACACCAACACCTTAACCGCGTTATGACGCTCGGGGACCATGCGAATATCGAGTAACCCGGCATTACGCGCAGTCGACCGGATAGTATCTTCCAGGTCGAGTTCTTCTTCAGTCCCACTGCGGGCAAACTTGCGCAATCGCCTGAGTGCCAGTTTGATACTGCGTGTACCAATCGTGATCGAATCGTCTAGATTGCGATAGTGCCGCTCCTCCCAGACTTTCACCGCGCTTCGGTTGCGGCTTTCTCCGCCTACCCGGATTCCCTCCGGGTGATACCCGCTGTTTCCAAATGGCGACGTTCCCCCAGTGCCGATCCATTTACTCCCGCCCGAGTGGCGCTTTTCTTGCTCTTCCAGGCGTTTGCGAAATTCCTCCAATAACTTTTCAAGACTACCGAGCGATTGGATCTTGGCTTTTTCTTCATCAGTCAAATATTTCTCAAGTTCAGCGCGCAGCCAGTCTTCCGGTATTAATGCGTTAATGATGTCATCAATACTTTCCATCTCCTTGAACCACGCACTGAACGCCCGGTCAAAACGATCGAAGTACTTCTCGTCCTTGACGAGACATGCCCTCGACAGAAGATAAAAATCATCAACAGACGCAAACGCAAGCCGCGCCTGCAGCGCCTGCAGCATCATCAGGTACTCTTTGACCGAGACCGGGATGCCGCATTGCTTCAGGGTTTGGAAGAAACTGATCAGCAAGACATGAAATTCCAGAGCAGACTAATTGTTGGGGCTTTCCCGCCGCGCCATGAATGCCAGCCGCTGCAGCATATGCACATCCTGCTCATTCTTGAGCAAAGCCCCATACAGCGGAGGTATCGCCTGGCTGGGATCTCGCGATTTCAGAATCTCTTCAGGGATATCGTCCGCCATCAGCAGTTTCAACCAGTCAATCAACTCAGAAGTTGATGGCTTCTTCTTGAGCCCAGGCACTTCGCGCACTTCGAAAAAAACATCGAGCGCCTCCCGAATGAGCGTTTTCCGGATATCGGGGTAGTGCACTTGCACGATCTTTTCCATCGTGGATTTATCTGGAAACGCAATAAAGTGAAAAAAGCACCGTCGCAAAAAAGCGTCCGGCAGTTCTTTTTCATTATTGCTCGTAATTACGACGATCGGCCGCTGCTTCGCCACAATGGTCTCACCGGTCTCATAAACAAAGAACTCCATCCGGTCGAGTTCGAGAAGCAGATCGTTTGGAAATTCGATATCCGCCTTGTCAATTTCATCGATCAGCAATACCACCTGTTCGGTCGAGGTAAATGCTTCCCAGAGCTTACCGGGACGGATGTAATTGCCAATATCTCCCACACGGCCATCGCCCAACTGCGAATCCCGAAGCCGTGATACGGCATCATATTCATAAAGTCCCTGCTGGGCTTTACTGGTGGATTTGATATGCCAGCGGATCAAAGGCTTGTTCAGGGCTAAGGCAACTTCCTCTGCCAGCATCGTTTTGCCGGTGCCGGGCTCACCCTTGATCAGCAGCGGTCTTTCCAGCGTCACTGCAGCATTGACAGCCATCGCCAGGTCCTCGGTC
>JBMUHF010000383.1:0-6748 GCA_050302555.1 Arenicellales bacterium
TATGATCGTGCTGAAGATCAAGGCTCTGGGTAAGAGTTTTCACTTGCGTATTTAAAGCGGCCTGGATATGTGTTGCTGCACGAAGATCTGCTTCCGTGTCGGCAAGGGTCTTGATGAGGGAGGTGTTTTCGACTTTCGATGCCTGACGTGTTTCTCGAAGTTGGGTAACGGCCGCCTGTAGATGTTGGCGATCGTCTGCAGCCACCTGAATATTTTCTCGAAGCACGAGTAGCTCCTTCTCGTGGCGAGCTTTTTCGGCATTGCGTTTTGTCTGGATCTGTTCCAGGTTGGATTGCTGGGAAGCTGTGAGGTCCTGAAGGCGCTTTACTTGGCGCTCAAGCGCATCGACAGGATCTGTCGAGTCAGCAGCTGCCGATTCGGCTGCGGCCTCAGATGGCAACAACGTTTCACCTTTATCCTGTACCGCATCGATAAGAACTGCCTCCAGCTGTGTGCTGTACACCAGAGTGGGGTCAGGGGTGAGCGTGGGTGCAGCGTTATGGGAGACTGCAATCACGCCAGCGTGCAGCACGCCTGAGAGCACCAGCGCGAGAGGAAGGGCACGTGACCTCATGGGGAATTCGGATCCCGCTTCACTGCGCAGGAGTGTCCTTTTTTCGGCGTACGTGCTGGCATCTTGATAACGAACCCCTCCGATTAAGCGACTGTCTGCGTCGCCCACCGTAGTGGTTCGCGTCCCGATTTTTCCCGATCCTGGACTAGCGACGCCGGTACCGGCAGGTTTCCTGGCTTGCGGTTCGACGCAGCGGATCTGCCTTCCCGGTCTTGGACCAGTGGCTTCGATGACCCATTGCTTGCCGCCTACAGTTGCGGGTACAGCCAAGGTTGCGCCGTAGCGCGCCTTGTTCCCTTTTAACCCCGTTAGGGGCCGATACCAACTCGAATGCTCACGGTTCCAAAAGGCAAAGTCAAGTAGGTCTGGCGAGACGGGAAATTGACTTGTCGAGGAAGTGACATTTGGTGTCGCCGAGTCATGGTTTTTGGCGCCTCTGTTGGAAACAAGCCTATATAATTGACCTACTTTCTGGTGTCGTGGACGATGTCGTCCGCGGTGAAACGGGAAGCCGGTGCGCAACGACTTAAGTCTCTTGCAATCCCGGCACTGCCCCCGCAACGGTAAGTGAGTTGGATCTGCTCATGCCACTGCGACAGTTTGTCGTGGGAAGGCGCAAATCCTCTGAGCCTTAGGGCGCTCACGAGTCCGGAGACCGGCCAGGAGTAAACCGAATCCACCGCGTGGGGCCGTGGCATTGCAGGCGATGTTCTGCCAATGGACCCCTTGCATAACCAGTCGCACGGAGGGTGCGAGGGAGGCTCCAATGGCGCGAAACGCCCGCTTTATCCTATCTTTTTTTGTGCTGATATTCTCCGGCCTGACTCATGGCCAAACTGAACCGGTTGTTGTGACCGCTACACGTACCGCTCAGACGGTGGACGCCTTGCTCGCGCCCGTCAGCGTGATTGACCGCGAGGAAATTGAAGCACTACAGCCGGTGACGGTGTCTGACATCCTACGTACGGTTCCGGGAGTATCCGTAAGCAATACCGGTGGGTTGGGCCAGCCGAGCGCCGTCTTCTTGAGAGGTGCAGAGTTTGATCATGTGCTAGTACTGATTGATGGCGTCAAGGTTGGTTCCGCGACTTTGGGTTCGACCGCGTTTCAGTTCCTAGATCCAGATCAAATCGAGCGGATTGAGGTAGTCAGGGGACCGCGATCGAGTCTCTACGGTCCGGATGCCATCGGCGGGGTGATTCAGATCTTTACCCGGGATCCGGCGAAAGCTCCCTCGGCCTCTGCTTTTGCCACAGGTGGCACCAATGACTACTCCAAATTTGGCGCAAGGATTTCAGCTGGACACAATGCCACGAAATATTCGGTCTCAGTCAATCAGGAGAAGAGTGCCGGGTATGACGTCTGCAAAGGCTCCAGCACCGCCGGCTGCTTCACTTTTGAAGATGACCGGGATGGCTATGAAAACCTTTCTTTGCAGGCGAGTCTGGCTGGTAGATTGAACGACCGGGCTGAGTTTTCGGTCAGTTATCTCGCGTCTGACGGTGAAAATGAATTTGATGGCGGATATTCTAATGAGACAGATTTCTTCCTGGATGTGTTGGGAGCCAATCTCGATTTTTCCGCTACAGATCATGTAGCAATGAAGTTGTCTGCGGGTCAGAGCCGGGACCAGCAGGATATGTTTAAAGACGGAAAATCCGGTGACCGGTTCGATACCGCACGGACCTCGCTGAGTTGGCAAAATGACGTATCGGTCACACTTCAAAATCTGGTGACGGTGGGAGTCGATTTTCTGAACGACAAAATCTCCAGCACGACCGCCTATACGGAGGATTCACGGGACAATGTCGGCATCTTTGGCCAGTTTATCGGAGCTGTGAGTGTTGTCGATGTTCAGGCAGCACTTCGGTATGACGATAATGAACAGTTCGGAGACTCGGTGACCGGGGATGCCAGCATCGGCTATGACTTGAATACCTCTGCCCGGATCACAGCGCAATACGGGACCGCATTCAAGGCCCCTACATTTAACGAGCTTTACTACCCCGGCTTTGGAAATTCAAACCTGAATCCGGAGGAGGCGGCAACCCTGGAAGCCGGGTATCGATGGCGGGGTGCTAATAGTCTTTTTTCCACCAATGTCTTTTCCAGTGACGTGGATAATCTGATTGCTTACGACGCTGCAACCGGTGCTCCGGGAAACGTTAATGCGGCTACTATCCAAGGTCTTGAGTTCGAGCTGGATACCGTTATCGACGCCTGGAAACTCGGCGCTTCGCTTACACTGTTGTCCGCCGAGCAGGAGGGTGGCACCTACGATGGTAAGGAATTGCCGCGCCGTCCGGGAGAGTTCCTCGAACTGCGGCTAGACCGGACTTTTGTCAGCGGTTCGGCCGGCGTTTCGGTGTTTTCTGCCGGCAGCACCTATGATGATCTTGCCAATACTCGGACTATTAAAAGTTACTCGACGGTTGATGTTCGGGGCGCTTATCATCTCAATACGAATTGGCATCTTGTTGGCAAGGTCGGTAATCTGACCGACGAGGATTATGAACACGCCAGCTACTACCAACAGCCTGGGCGAGAGTTTTTCGTCGGCATAAGATGGATGCGATAAAGGGTCAAAATGGCATTGGAAGAATCCAGAGCGGAAGTAAGACAGTTGAGCTCTCTCGATCATCTGATTTCGGCTGCCCAGACGGCATTGACCACTATCGCAAGCACCCCCGTCGGCACTGGACGTATAGACCCTGCACAGGAACTTGAATTCGGCACGCTGAGCGAGGCGGACAAGCGTGAATCAGTCCGCCTGATGCGGGTGAATCATGTCGGCGAAGTCTGTGCCCAGGCATTGTACGAGGGACAGGCATTAACCGCTCATGATGGGCGGGTGCGGGATACCATGATGCAGGCAGCGGCGGAAGAGCAGGATCATTTAATCTGGTGTGAAAATCGGCTTAAAGAGCTTGGCGGAAGGGCAAGTTTGCTCAACCCGTTTTGGTACTTCGGTGCTTTCGGTATGGGCGCGCTTGCAGGGTGGATGGGAGATCGGTGGAGCCTCGGTTTTCTGAAAGAAACAGAGAACCAGGTAGAAGCACATCTTGGTAACCACCTGGACCGCTTGCCCAACGAAGATCATCGTAGCCGGGCAGTGGTACAGCAGATGAAAGATGATGAGCGCGAGCATGCGCAGACCGCTAAACGTGCCGGTGCCGCTGAACTCCCTTGGCCGGTGCCGAATGTAATGCGCAAGGTTGCGCGGGTCATGACCGGCACCGCTCGCTGGATCTGACGCCATCTGGCAACCCTTATCGACGCAACGCAGCGATTGCGTTATCTCGGGGCACTAGCAGTAATCATGGACGGCTTCATGACAAAAGCGAGTTTCAGTCTTCGCGTTCTGATCGGTGTTGCTCTAACCTGTATCGGTATTCAGGTCTTTGCGGTCGATGTCGCTGACGACCGGGGCCAGACCGTATCACTGGATGCCCCGGCAAGGCGTGTGGTGACACTGGCACCGCACTTGACAGAAATTCTCTTTCATATTGGATCGGGGGACCTCCTGGTTGGTGTGATGGATCACAGCGATTTTCCGGCTGGCGCACAACACCTGCCTCGTGTCGGTAACCATAGTCGACTCGATATAGAAGCGATTCTGGCTTTGAAACCGGACCTGATTGTGGGTTGGGAAAGCGGTAACCCTCCGGAGGAAATTGCGCTTCTTGAGACTTTAGGCCTGCCGGTTTTTGTGAGCGAGCCACGGTCGCTCGCGGATATCGCTACCCTTATGTCCCGGCTAGGCAGGTTAGTTGGCAAGCCGGAGTTTGCCGGGCAGCGGGCGGATGATTTTGCGCGGGGAGTAGAGCAACTCGCAATAAGTTACGCGAATCGCAGCCGGCTTCGGGTGTTTTATCAGGTCTGGGACGAGCCGTTGTATACACTGAATCGTGAGCACATCATCAGTGAATTAATTGCCGATTGCGGTGGCGTCAACATATTCGCCGACACCGCTACGCTGAGCCCGGCGGTTTCCCTGGAGTCCGTTATTGCGCGCGATCCCGAGGTGATTGTGGGGGGTAGTTCCGCCAATACGATTCCTGGCTGGGTGGAACGATGGCAGGATTGGCCATCGGTTACGGCTGTGCGTTTGGGGCAAGTTCATGTGATCAATGCAGATCACATCGGGAGAATGGGGCCACGCCTGCTTGAGGGCATGCGGGCACTTTGTCATGCGATCGATCAGGCCAGAAGTGCGGTCTGACCGACCCCCCATGGAGCAGTCACCGACCCGACAGGGTTGGGTGATTCCAGCTCTGGCGGTGTTGCTCCTTTTCGTGATGAGCCTCTCGCTTTTTGTGGGCAGTATGTCGATTGACTGGCAGGAGCTGATCACTACGCTACGTACCGGGGAGCCATCGGTGTCTCACACCATCGTGTTTGATCTGCGCCTGCCGCGTGCCTTGAGTGCGCTGGTTGTCGGGGCATCTCTTTCGCTGGCGGGTGTTTTGATGCAGGTACTTTTACGCAATCCGCTGGCAGACCCCTACGTCCTCGGTACTTCTGGCGGTGCAGCTGCGTTCGTACTGTTGGTGATTTTTCTAGGTCTGCCTTACCAGAGCATCCCGTTCGCCGCAGGGGTCGGATCTATACTCTCTATGAGCTTGCTCTTTATCCTGGCACGCGGTGACGGAGATTGGTCATCTGCGCGTCTGCTGCTGACGGGTATTGTTTTAGCCTCGGGCTGGGGTGCCCTGATCAGCTTTATTCTCTCGATCACCCAAGGGGCTGAGATTCAAAGCATGCTGTTTTGGCTGATGGGGGACTTTCGTGTCGTTTCACCGGGTGGGGTTCGCTGGACACTTTTGCTAGCCATACTGGCATTTAGTTTTCTTGTTTCGCGGGACCTGAACTTACTGGCGGGAGGGGAGCTGAGGGCGCAGTCTCTTGGTGTCTCTACTCTGATGCTGCGTCTGGGTATTCTGTTTGGCGCCAGTCTCCTCACTGCAGCGGCGGTGACGCTGTCGGGTTCCATCGGATTTGTCGGACTGGTTGTTCCCCATATGATGCGCCTTGTCGTAGGAGCAGATCACCGCCGACTTGTGCCGGCATCCGCGCTGGCGGGAAGTTGCCTTTTGGTCCTGACTGAGATGATTGCGCGAACAGTCCTTGCGCCGCAGCAGTTGCCAGTTGGCGTGATTACGGCATTCGTTGGCGTGCCAGTGTTTCTTTACCTGCTGGGGCGCGGCCATCAGACGAGAGAATCATGAGTCTGCTTAGAGCAACCGGTATTGAAGCGGGCATCGGAAGCGTCACTGCGTGTCGTAATCTGAATCTCACCCTTAATCCCGGTGAGATCTGGTCGGTGCTGGGTCGAAACGGCATTGGAAAAACAACACTGTTGCTCACGTTGGCTGGCCTGAGACCGTTGCATGCTGGCGAGATAGAGTTGGGAGGTGAATCCTTGGCCAGGCTGTCACGCCGGGAACGTGCCCAAAGACTCGGCATCCTTTTCCAGCATCCTGAAGCATTGTTTTCCACTCGTGTCATCGATGCCGTAATGACGGGCCGACACCCTTGGGTATCTGGTTGGCGAGGGACTTCCCGCGAGGATGAGGAGATCGTCCACGAGCATTTGCGCCGAGTCGGACTTGAGGATTTCTGCGAACGAATGGTGACGACGCTTTCCGGAGGGGAGCGTCGGCGTATGGAAATTGCAGCCCTCGGGGCACAGCAGACCCCAGTCGTTTTGCTGGACGAGCCCGTCAATCATTTGGATCTGCATTACCAGATAGATCTAATGGGTACGATGCTAGAAGAATGGCAGCGCAAAGGATACGCTGTGATGATGGTGATGCATGACCTCAATTTGGCCCTGCGTTTCAGTAATCACCTGTTGCTACTTTTTGGTGACGGGGAGACTTGTCAGGGAGAAGTGAATTCCGTCGCAACGGAATCGAACCTTACCCGGTTGCTGGGACACCCTTTGCGACAGATTCCCGCAGGCAAAGACACCATCTTCTGGCCGTTGTAGCCTGATTGCTCCGGCTCGTGGTATGCGCCATCTCTCGAACGAGTACGGGTGTGCTGATTGACCTTGTCGCTACTCAATCAGTCGCCGGCGGAACAGAATAGTGGCAATCCAGGTGCTGACCAGCCCGAAGATAGTCAGGGCGCCGAGATGCAGTCCCAGATCCATGACCGGTTGGCCAACAA
>JBMUHF010000384.1:0-1517 GCA_050302555.1 Arenicellales bacterium
AGGGTAAACGGCGATGACGTAATGATTAAGGTCGAACAGGAAATCACTTACGATTACGATGAAGAAGACGACTTCGACGAAGACGATTTCTTCGGGTCAGACTGAGGCGTAGCCGCTACCGATGCCTATCGATACCGCTACACAGACTGTGCCCACACTTAAGTCCGGAAGCAATCTGGAGAAGGTGTTGGCCGGGGGTCACTTCGCTGTGACCGGAGAACTTGGCCCACCTAAACACATGGACACTGCGGTCGTAGACCGTAAGATCGAGCTCTTGAGGGGCGTTGTGGATGCGGCTAACGTAACCGACAACCAAACCGGGATTGTGCGCCTTAGTAGTATTGCCACCGGAATTTACATGGCACAGCACGGTCTTGAACCCGTCATCCAGATGACCTGTCGCGACCGCAACCGGCTGGCCATCCAGAGCGATCTCATGGGCGCCTACATTCATGGTCTCCGCAACGTACTATGCCTTTCCGGTGACCACCAGTCTTTTGGCAACCACCCGGGCGCCAAGAATGTCCAGGATATCGACTCGATGCAGTTAATCCGCATGCTCCAGGAGATGCGCGACAAAAACCAGTTCCAGTGCGGTGACGAAATTAAAGGAGGCGGGCCCAAGCTTTTTATCGGCGGCGCAGGCAGTCCTTTTTCCGAACCGATTTCGTTTCGGCCATTGCGCATCGCCAAGAAGATGGCAGCCGGAGTGGATTTCATTCAGACCCAGATGATCTTCGACATGAACATCTTCCGCCAGTTCATGAGCCGGTTGGTGGACCTCGGCGTCACAGAGAAAGTGCACATCCTGGCGGGTATTGGTCCCTTAAAAAGTAGTCCAATGGCCCGGTTCCTCAACGAGAAAATCCCCGGCATCATTATTCCTGAAGATCTCTTAAAGCGTATGGACGGCGCTGTTCAGGGTATCAGCGAAGACGACAAAGAAGGCCGCCGCGATGCCTGGCGTGCTGAAGGCCAGAATATCTGTATCGAACAAATCGAAGAACTGCGACAAATGGAAGGCGTCTCCGGCGTACACATCATGGCTATCGAATGGGAGGCTGCCATCCGGCCGATCACAGAAAGGGCTGGACTGCTACCCCGCCCGATAGTCTGAAGCTACGAATAACTCGCGACCGGAGACCCGAAACAACCTTCGGGGATCGTGATCCCGAGTCCCGGCCCTGGGGGAACCGCGATCATGCCGTTGACAATCCGGGGGCCGTGCGCTTCGTCATAGTGCCCCGCCTGGTAGGGGTCTGATATCCACGCGCCACGGCTGAGATGGGGCTGCAGTGTGGCCCCCACATGCACACAAGCCGCCGCAATGATGTCACCGCCCCAGGAATCATCACAGCTGGTTGGCATGTGAGAGGCCTGGCACAGGTCGCGAACCGCACGCATTCCGCTGATTCCTCCGATACGCGTCAGTTTCATACCGAACCCATCGGCCACGCCGGTGGCAATAGCCCGGGCAATGGTGGCAAGGTCGGTCGCGGATTCATCCAGTATCAGCG
>JBMUHF010000385.1:0-14513 GCA_050302555.1 Arenicellales bacterium
GTTGGCAAAAAGGCGCGAACCGACCGGCGTGAGGTGATTGCCGCATCGACATAGGTTTGGGACTCGTCCAAATTTGTGCCTTCCGATGAACTCATGCCGAGACGTCTGTTATGGGCTAAAGGTAATACAGCACAAGACTGGCGCCGAGCAGCACTGCAACCCAGAGCACCATGGAGCCGGTGGGCCAGGCACGTGCCAGCGTCCCGTCGGGACCGTAGTGATGCAGCACCAGGCGCATGAGGTTCCGGCCAAGGTTCCCCCCGGCCCGGGACGTCGCCTCAGCCGCGCGCCGCGATGCGGCAGTGGTTTTTTGCACCCAACGGGGCGCGAGCCGCCGGTATAGCCACTCGACATCGATATTGGTCGAGTGCAGTTCAGGTGGATAAATCCCAGCAACCTTAAGCCAGGCAAACGCAGCCGCGGAGAAGACCAGCAACTGAATTTGGGCCAGGATGTGGCTGCCGTCAAAGGGTGTGTAGTCGAGGGTAAAAGGCAACAGATCGTAGAGCATCCAAGGCCAGACCCCGATGCCGATGCAAAGCACCGCAGCGATACCCATCGCGATCAACATATTTATAGGCGCCTCTTTGGTGCGGATACCGCTGTCGTGCGCGAAGAAAGCAAAGAACGGAATCTTGATACCTGCATGATGGAAGACGCCTGCAGAAGCAAAAAGCAAGGCCAGCCAGACGACGGGGTGCCCCTCTTCCAGTACGGCCACCATCACCATCGACTTGCTGACGAAGCCGCTGAAGAGCGGGAAGGCTGAGATGGATGCCGCACCAACAATACAAAAGGTCGTTGTAATCGGCATGCTCTTGTACAGACCGCCAAGGTCCGAGCCGTTCATCCGTCCGGTCATGTGCAGCACCGCTCCCATCGACATCATCAGCAGTCCCTTGAATATCACGTCGTTAAAAGCGTGGGCGATCGCACCGTTGATGGCCAACGCAGTGCCCAGGCCAATGCCCACGACCATGAAGCCGATCTGGTTGATCATGCTGTACGCCAGTACCCGTCGAAGATCGTTTTCGATGACGGCATAGAAGATCGGAAAGCACGTCATGACGGCCCCGATATAAACCAGCACCTCGGTTCCGGCGAAACCGCGTGCCAGTGCATATACCGCTACTTTGGTCGTAAACGCGCTCAAGAAGACCGTGCCGGTAGGCGTGGCTTCAGGGTAGGCGTCCGTCAGCCAGTTATGCAAAAGCGGGAAAGCGCACTTGATCCCGAAGGCAATAAAAATCAACATGCTGCCGGCACCGGATAGACCGATGTGTTCAAAGCGTAGCGATCCGCTTTGCCCATAAAGGATAAGAGCACCAGCAAGCAGCAGCACACCGGAGATAACCTGGATGACCAAGTAGCGCATACCGGCACCGTATGATCGTTCGGTCCGGCTTGCGAAAATCAGGAAAACCGAACTGACTGCGAGCAGCTCCCAGAACACAAAGAGCGTCAGCAGATCCCCTGCGAACACGGCGCCGAGTGCGCTGCCGGCATAGGCCAGTGCTGCAACGTGCTGGGTGCGATCACGGCTGTGCAGTGAAAAAACGATACCGATAAAAGCGCCGATGTGAAAGAGAATTCCAAAGAGCCGGCTCAGCCGGTCGACGCGCACTGGCTCAAGCTGCAGATCCAGTATGGACATACTGACCAACAGGTCACTCGGTAACTGCAGCAGGGCAGCACAGCTCGCCACCGGTACGGCGAGCATGAGCGCCTGCCGGGGCACCCGGGGCAGCACGGCCGCCGCAAGTGCCGCCAGATAGAAAAAGACAAAAGGTGGAAACTCAATCATCATGGTCGTAGTAGTCTTCGTCGCGCATCAGGATTTTGCGCATCTCTTTCGCCAGCAGAACCAGCACGACACACGCGACAAAACCGTAGATGGCGTAAAAGCCCCACAACGCCTCAAAGGGGTGCACGACATGCCGGTGGTAGACGATGTCAGCGCCAGCTGTCAGCACGCAGGCGAGTACCAGCGCCTTCAGCACCCGCTTGACGTTTTTCTTGCTATCGAAGATATGACGTTTTTCCTGCATGATCACCTCATCTCACGAGCATGCTGGCTAGCCGGTAAACCGGTTCGGGGAAGAAAAAGAGTGCTACACAGGCGATCGTTGTGAAACCAATGGCCACCAGGCAGGGCAACGGTGCCTCGCGCCATTGTCCGCCCTGATCGGTGCCTCGCGCAAAGAACGCCCGCAGCGGGATAGGCAGCAAGTAAGCGATATTCAGCAGGGTGCTCAGCATCAGAACACCGACCAACACCCCATAGCCTGCGTCCAAAGCCCCGAGCGACAGATACCACTTGCCCCAAAGACCTGCCATCGGCGGCAGACCGGCGATGCTGAGGCTGGCAATCAGAAACGCCCCCATGGTGAGCGGCATCTGACGGCCGAGACCGTCAAGTTCGCTGACCCGCGTTTTGTGGGCAGCGACCAGAATCGCTCCGGCGCAAAAGAACAGGGTGATCTTGCCAACGGCATGGGTCGCGATGTGAACTGTTGCCCCCGCGATGCCTGCTGCGTTAGCCAGGACCGCACCGAGCACCACATAAGAGAGTTGGCTGATGGTCGAGTACGCCAGCCGCCGTTTGAGATTATCCTGGCGCAACGCGATCAGCGACGCGCCGATGATAGTGATGACTGCAACCCAAAGGATCGGAGTGGTGGCGCCGGTACCTGACAGCAGGTCCAGGCCGAATATATAAATCGTGATTTTGAGAATCGCGAAGACACCCGCTTTGACGACAGCGACCGCGTGCAGCAAAGCGCTCACCGGCGTTGGTGCAACCATAGCCGCCGGCAGCCAGCGGTGGAAAGGCATCAGCGCGGCTTTGCCGATGCCAAATGCAAAAAGGGCGTAAAGCACGCCCAACACCAGCGGGGAAGTTTTGCCTGCCAGGATGCCACCAGGCTGAAATCCGGTTGTCCCGGCGAGATGCCAAGTCCAGATCACGGCCAGCAGTAAGAATCCCATGGACGTTCCCATCAGAATGCCGAGGTAGACCCGACCGCCGCGTTTTGCCTCATCTGTTCCGGCGTGGGTAACCAGGGGGTATGTCGACAGCGTCAGCAGTTCGTAGAACAGGAACAGTGTAAATAGGTTCTGTGCCAGGGCAACACCCATCGTTGCACTGATTGCGATGGCGAAGAAAGCATAGAAGCGGGTCTGGTGTTGTTCACCGTGGGCGCGCATGTAGCCAATGGCGTACACGGTTGTTGCGAGCCATAGCACTGCCGCAATGAGCGCGAAGAGCAGTCCTAGCGGCTCAATCTGAAGGGCCAGCGGCACGCCCGGCACGGGGGTGACCAGCAGGACGCTAAGGGATTCTCCTGCGAGCACTGGGGAAATCAGGGTCATGACCTGCGCGATCAGTGCGCCACCGGTAATAAGACTTACTGCCTCGCGCAGGTTCGGCCAGCGATCAGTCAACAGGACCGCCAGCGCGCCCACCAACGGGGTGAGTACGATCCAGATCAGAGTGGATTCAGTCACGGTGCCGCCCCGAACAGGCTGGCAGCGGCTCGCGCCGCGATACCTACACTAAGATCCGTATGCGATCCGAAGTACAGGTTAGCGATGGCTAACAGCCAGGCGGGAATCAGCATTGAGGCCGGCGCTTCCGCTCTTGACGTTTCTGCAGGCGGTTTTGCCAGATACGCTCTTTCCACCACCCGCCAGATGTAAATGACCGCCAGCAGGGAGCCTGCAATGATCACGACAGTAATTGGCCACCACCCTTTCTCCAAGGCCGCCAGTATCAGATACCATTTGCTGATAAAGCCTGCGGTCAGGGGAATGCCAATCAGGCTGAGCCCACCGACCACAAAGACCCCCATGGTCCAGGGCATGCGGTAGCCGAGCCCGGCGAAGTCCTGCAGACGGCTGCTCCCGATCCGCCAGGCGATGCAGCCCAGGGCGACAAAGAGCGCCCCTTTCATCAGAGCATGATTGAAAAGATGCAGCAAGGTAGCCGTGAGCCCCGCAGGTGTTGCCAAGCTGACCCCGAGCGCAAGATAGCCTATCTGGGCCACGCTGGAATAAGCCAGCATGCGTTTGAGATTTTGCTGGAAGATCGCGACCGTGGAGGCAGAGAGCACCGCAATGGATCCCAGTATCGCGAGACCGAGTGCAAGCGGCATCGCACCCAGCGCAAATTCCACGCCGAAGACAGAAAACACGAACCTCAGCAATACGTATACGGCAACCTTGGTGGCGGTGGCGGCCAGAAAAGCACTGACGGCCGAGGGAGCGTAGGTGTAGGCATTGGGTAGCCACAGGTGCAACGGGAAGAGCGCAATCTTGAGCCCGAGACCTACGGTCAAGAAGGCGAAACCGGTGCGTGCCGTCCGGGTGTTGGCCACGTCCGGCAGCCGCTGCGCGAGATCAAGCATATTGAGCGTCCCGGTCAGCGCATACAGCAGGCCAACACCGATCAGGATAAAGGTGGCGCCGATGGTCCCCATGATGAGGTATTGGTAGGCTGCGGTCAGCGCCCTGCGGTCAGCGCCCATCGCAATAAGCGCATAGCTCGAAAGAGATGAAATCTCAAGAAAGACGAACAGGTTGAACGCGTCGCCGGTAATCGTGATACCCAGGAGCCCCGTCAGGCACAGCAGCCACGCGGTATAGAAGAAACCCTGGTTGTGTGTTTCGATTTCGCTTGTGACACTGGCCCGGGCGAATACCGAAACGACGGTACTAATGGTCGAAACGATCATCAGTACATAGGCATTAACCAGATCGACCCGGTAGGCGATACCAAAGGGTGCAGCCCAGCCACCGAAGGTGTAGTCAATCACGCCTGAGTCCATGACGGTATTCAGCATCAGGAAGGACATCGCCATGGAGGCCGCGCTGGCAACGAAGGTGATGAGCCATGCTCCAAGCGGGCGGGCGAGGACAAGACAGAACGCAGCCGCAATCAGTGGCACCACCACCTGCAGAGCAGGTAACTGCCCGCTAATCACAGGGACTCATCCTGACGGTGAATTTCCTCTTCCTCGACGGAGTCATAGGTCTCCCGTATCCGCACAACCAGCG
The DNA here is from genome assembly GCA_050302555.1 of Arenicellales bacterium. Lineage (GTDB taxonomy): Bacteria > Pseudomonadota > Gammaproteobacteria > Arenicellales > UBA868 > UBA868. The sequence goes on from JBMUHF010000385.1 coordinate 5,056, forward strand.
CCAGCCCCAGGGCTGTGGTCGAGACGCCCACCACAATTGCCGTCAGGATCAGTACGTGTGGAAGCGGATTGGAGTAATTGCTGACACCTTCCTGGAGGATCGGAACATGGCCGTTGGCTATCTTGCCTATGCTGATATAGAGAATGAACACCGAGGCCTGAAAGAGATTCAGGCCGATGATCTTTTTCACCAGATTGCCACTTGAGATGACGACATAGAAGCCGGTCATCATCAGCAGGATGACAATCCAGTAGTTGTAAAGGCCGGCGATCATCACGGATCGTTGCGCCCGGCGAAGGCAAGAAAGATCGTAATCATCACGGCACTGACGGTGACACCCACGCCGAACTCGACGACCAGAATGCCAAGGTGTTGCCCGGCCAAAGGGTCTTGCGCGAGTGCGTTGTACGCCAAGTAGTCAGAACCCGCTAGCATTGTGACCACGCCGACACCGGCGAAGAGCAACAGTCCGACGGCAGTCAACAGCCGCAGGACGCCCGGAGGTACCGCGCTGCGCAGTGCCTCGGTGCCGAAGATGAGGCCATAGAGAATGAAGCCAGCGGCGAAGATCACACCCGCCTGAAAGCCTCCGCCCGGCCCGTAATCGCCATGAAACTGGACGTAAAGTGCAAACAGCAGAATCATCGGGATGATGATCTTGGCGATAATGCGCAGAACCGGGTTATCGATCATCGTGCGGCCCCTCTTTTCCGGGGCGTTTTCGCCGGCGCAGGCCCAGCAGGCCCAGCACACCAACGCCTGCGGTAAAAATCACCGCCAGTTCCCCAAGCGTATCGTAGCCGCGGTAACTTGCCAGGATGCTGGTAACGACGTTGGGCACACCGGTCTGACTGGGCGACTCCGAGATATAAAACGGCGCTACATGCTGGTGTACGGGCGCACTGGGATCTCCGAAGAAGGGCATGTCCAGCGTACCGTAAATCAACGCCGCGCCGGTCGCGACAACGACCGCCAATGGCAACAAAGAACGATGGGCTGAAGCCCGCTCGTGTCGCCCTACCAGCCCGATCGTGCCAAGCATCAGCACAGTAGAAATGCCCATTCCGACGGCGGCTTCGGTGAATGCGACGTCTACCGCATCCAGCAGAACGAACATGACGGCGGCGAGCAGGCTGTAGATTCCGAACATCATCGCCACAGCAAAGAGGTCGTGCAGCCGTACCGCGGCGATTGCCGTCACTGCAAGCAGTGCCAACAGGACGATGTTGATGACTTCGATCAGCACTTACTTTTGTGCCTCATCCAGCCATGGCTTGCGAATACCATGTATCGCGGCACGCGCGAGTGCATGCGCGGTTGAGGGGCTGAGCAGCGCCATGATCAGTAGCAGCAAAAGGATTTTTCCCATGAGCAAACTCCAGCCGACCGCCAGTGCCAGACCCAGCAGAATGGCGCCCGCGCCGAGCGTGTCGGTGATGCTGGCGCCGTGCAGGCGGGTGAAGACATCAGGCAGGCGTAAAAGCCCTGTGCCGCCAATCAGGGTAAAAAGCGTGCCGACCAGCAGCAGCACCGCGCTCAGAATATCGAGGAAGGCGCTCACGAGTCCTCCGGATCAGTATGTGACTGGGGCTGACCGAGATTACCGAACTCGGAGACCTTGAGCACGGCAACGGTACCGATAAATCCAATCAGGACATACATCAGCGCAATGTCGATGTAGAGCTCAGGATCGCCCACCACGAAACCAAGAACAGTGATCATCAGCACCGTCTTGGTGCCAAGCGCATTGGACGCGAGAATCCGGTCGTAAACGGTCGGACCCTTGATCGCGCGGATCAGCGCGAACGCCATGGTGACCAGCAGTGCGATGAGTGTGATGGTGAGAGTCACGCACCCTCCGCCCGTTGCACCTGGCGCGCCATCTCACCGGACATCAGGTCATTTGCGGCATCTTCGGTCAGTGCATGCACCTCGATGGTTTCGGCCGAAACATCCAGAGAGATCGTGCCCGGCGTGAGGGTGATGGAGTTGGCGTAAGTGACCCGCCCGACCTCGGTGTGATGTGTGGCATCCACTTTGATCACCGAAGGATGAATAGGGAGTTCCGGACTTACGATGCGGCGCGCCACATCCAAGTTGGAGCGGATCACCTGCCCGATGAGCCATGGGACATAGCGGATAAGTCCGGGCAGCAGGTGTACCGGCACACTCTCATCATCGAGTACCTCAAGACGAGAAGCACAAGCGACGACTGCAGCAACCGATAACAGTCCTAGCGACAGCAGCAGCGGATTGGTGTGCCCGGACAGCAAGAGCCATGTCCCTGACAGTATGAATAACAGCGTCATTGTTTTTCGCATGGGTTTTAAGTCAGCGGACAGTGCTGCCAAGGCATTTTATGGAGGGATGTTTGGCTCTTTAGAACCTAAATCTTGTGCCAAGTTTTCTGAAAATATACGAATACTGGATACCACATACCAGGAAAAAGTAAAACGACAAATCAAGATGCCGGTATCCGGAGGGCACCTGCCGCATACCGTACCGATCCGCCCTATACGATATCACGCGCAGAGGAGTGTCCCCAACCGTCATCATGGGTATGGCCTGCATCGTATGCGCTTTCAGGAAAGATTGAGGCCGGTGGCGCGCCTGTGTGCTCGGGCCTCCCTTCTTCGATGGATATTCATATCCTGGAGGGTTCTCTCTACGTAACTGATGTGCTCATCGGAGGCTTCTTTGGCCGCGTCTGGATCACCATCAATGATAGCGTTCATCAGATGGTAGTGCTGGTCCCGCAGGTGCTTGAAGTTATCGGGCCGCTGGTACAGGTTCTCGAGGTTGTAGTGAATACTCCGGCGTAGCAGCGAGAAAAGACTGCGCATGACGTGTACCAGCACTACGTTATGGGAAGCTTCGCCGATCGCAAGATGAAAATCCGCATCGGCCTTGGCTTCGACAACGGCATCGCCCTCGCCGTGGGAGGCAATCATTCGCTTGTACGCTGATCGCAGCAGTTCGATATCGGTTTGCGTCCGCCGGGCGGCTGCATGGTAAGCCGCCATCGACTCGATGGCATGACGCAACTCCATGACATCTTCCTGCGCGTCAGGTGATGCACTGATCAGCTCAAGCAGGGGATTCTCCAGCGCCGGATTCAGACTCTCGGTCACTTCTGTTGCCCCGCCCCGGCGGGTGACCAGCAAGCCGCGGGCAGAAAGAATCTGCAGACCCTCGCGCAATGATGGACGGGAAACGCCGAGTTGTACCGCGAACTTGCGTTCGGCCGGCAGTCGGTCGCCAGGTTTCAGGGCACCCTCAAGGATAAGCTGCTCTATTTGCCGAACGACAGAATCGCAGACGCGTTCACGAGCCATAGTTTCTGGTTATCTGGTAAGACCACAAATACAGACTGTAGCACTCTTCGCAGTCAAGGCAAACCGGGAATCAGTTGGGCCGCGCGGTGCGGTGAATGATCGAGTCAGCGCAACTCAAGTTTTAACCGGCGGGTGTGAAGAAGCGCCGAAAGCGAGTGACAAAAAAGCATGCATATCGTGAGGGCGCTGCCCCTGATCGAGTGACAGCGCATCTTCAACAACTTTCAGCAAGGTGTAAGGATAGGCGCCTGAGCGTGAGACGGTCAGTTTCTCGAGGGATGCCCCGTCGCGTCGTTTGAGGGCCGGTGGCGGTGAGTTACCAGTAATACAGTTGTAGATGGTTGCGGCCAGACCGTAAATGTCGGTCCAGGGCCCGAGATTACCGTCGAGATACTGTTCGGGCGGGGCAAAGCCGTGGGTCAGCGTCTGGAAGGATCCAAACCGGTTGTCGTTGTCCATGGTCTGGGCCGCACCGAAATCCAGCAGCAAGGGTTGACCACTGGTCCGTAGTAATACGTTGGCCGGTTTGACATCGAGGTGGACCACCCCCTCCTGGTGCATACGCCAGAGTCCATCACCAATGGGTGGAAATACCTGCTGCAGAAAGTCCCAGTCGAGCTCTCCCGCAAGTTTGTTGATGAACCAGCGCAAGTCGCGACCTTCTTCGTGTGTCATGACCATGTACAGGGTGTTATTCGCCTCGAAGTATTCGGCAACGTTGATGACATTGGGATGGCGCACAGCACTCATGCGCTCTGCCTCAAAACGGAACTTTTCGAGGCCGTTGCGAAACGGCGTCTGCGACAGTGGCCCGTTCGGCTCGAGAGACCCGTCAGGTTTGCGCGCTACAAGGTCCTGGGGACAGTACTCCTTGATAACGAACTTGTGCCGGTCAAGTTCATTGCTGGCCAGATACACCAGGCTAAATCCGCCACCGCCGAGCACCTCTCCCACCGTGTAACCCTTGAGGACGTATCCGGTTTGGAGGGGAAGTCTACTTGCCATGATAGGTAACGGGTGGATGCGGGAGAATGGAAAACGGTGGTGATCAGGAATACAGTATAGTTTCTTCCCTGAATTTGATGCAGCCCCGGCTGAGAAATCCTTGCTGGCGGCAATAACACCGGAGACTCCACTTGCCCAAAAGTATGACGGCTTTCGCGCGTTGCGCATCCCAGACCCCATTAGGAGACCTAACTTGGGAACTGCGCTCGGTGAACCATCGCTTCCGCGAGGTGGCCATGCGGCTCCCGGAAGAGCTTCGTTTCCATGAGGGCATTTTCCGTGATGTCATTGCGACATCGGTGAGCCGCGGCCGTGTTGATGGGTCGCTTCGGTATTCTCCGCCACCCATGGGGTCAGATCCGGCCCAAATGAACACAGACCTGATCGGTGAACTGGCGGCCTGGTCTCAAAGTGTCCGCAGCATCGTGCCCGAGGCGCAGCCATTGCGGGTCGGTGAGGTACTGAAATGGCCAGGCGTGATGTCCACACCCATGGTGGATGAGCAGGCTCTCGTTGCGGAAGCTACAGATCTACTGCAAACATCTCTGGGACAGCTATCTGACTCGAGGGAGCGCGAAGGTCTTGCGCTCGCGCAAATGCTTGAGGAGCGTGTCATAGCAGCTTCGGACGCGATCCGTGCCCTTGAGACAGTGTTGCCCGAGATCGGCGTCGCGCACCGCGAGCGTCTGGAACAGCGGCTTACTGAAATGTCCGTGCAGGTCGATCCCGAGCGTCTGGAACAAGAGGTGGCGCTGCTGCTGGCGAAAAGCGAAGTCAGCGAGGAGGTTGATCGACTGAAGATGCACCTTCGGGAAGTTGAGCAGGCGCTTAAACAAAACGAGCCGATCGGCCGCCGACTGGACTTTCTGATGCAGGAACTGAACCGGGAAGCCAACACTCTGGGATCGAAGTCAGCGCATCCCGAACAGACCAATGCTTCTGTCAACCTCAAGGTGCTGATTGAGCAGATGCGCGAGCAGGTGCAGAACATTGAGTGAAGAAACGCCTGCCCGCAAACCCACGCTCTATATCCTATCAGCCCCGTCCGGTGGGGGGAAAAGCAGCCTCGCCCGTGCTCTGGTTGAACGCGCACAGGACACCGTCACCTCGGTGTCTCACACAACGCGCCCGCAGCGTACCGGTGAAACCCACGGTGTGGATTATTTTTTCGTTGACCAATCAGAATTTGAGCAGATGATTAAAGACGACGGGTTCCTTGAATATGCCAGGGTTTTCGACCACTGGTACGGAACCTCTCGGAAAGCCGTGGAGCAGGCTATTGCCCAGGATCGTAGCGTCATGCTCGATATCGACTGGCAAGGGGCACAACAGATCCGCAGGGCCTTTCCTGCTGCCGTCAGCGTGTACATCTTGCCGCCGTCGGTGGAAGCTCTGGCCCAGAGACTGGTAGATCGTGGCCGGGATAGCCCTGACGAGATTGCATCGCGTCTTTCGGAGGCAGCGAGCGAGATGAGCCACTACGATGAATACGACCATATTCTGATTAATATCAACTTTGATGCGGCACTGGGCGAACTCGAGTCCCTGGTTTGCCGTGGTGAGGCTCCCCAATCTGGACAGGGCTTCAATGTTGGGACGCTTGTAGATTGTGCGAAAAACGTTAGACTAAAAACATCTGAGACAGCAAACCTTTAGCGACCCTTGTGAAGATTAGGCTTTAACGAGGACCTTGAGGTTCTGCCGGACTCATCAGACTGCCCCGATCCCTGCCAGGGATTACCCTGGGGCCGCATGGTTTTTTTGGAGAACACCGATGGCAAGAATTACTGTCGAGGACTGCCTCGAAAACGTTGAAAACCGCTTCGAGCTGGTGCTGGTCGCTGCCCGCCGTACGCGGCAGTTACAACTGGGTCACGATCCGCTGGTACCTGAGGATCGGGACAAGCATACCGTGATCGCGCTTCGCGAAATCGCCGAGGGCCTCATCACCAGCGACATTCTCAAAGAAGTTGAGGTTGATACCCGACAGGAGCTCGAAGAAGTATTCGGTGAGAGCGAAGCGTCCGAGAACGCCGGTGAGGCGACAGCCGAAGCGACAGTTCCGGACACCGAAGATAGGGGCGAGGCCGAGATTTCTGCGGAAGACCTCGCAGCGCTGGCCGATCTAATCGAATCGGTGCCGGTCGCGCAGGCGCTCGAAACCGCCAGTGATGAAACCGCCAGTGACGAGGAAACGCACGATGCCGACGACGCCGGCGACGACGCGGAGGAAAAGCCCGTCAGCTGAAAACCGGCAGAGGTCCGCGAAACCCCGTAAGGACCGACTGCTGATTAGCGATCTGCTCGAGATCGTCGAGCCGTACCTCGATTCCGAGGAAGTCAAAGCCGTCTACGATGCCTACCTGTTTGGCGCCGAAGCCCATGAGGGACAGGTGCGTCGAAGTGGTGAAGCTTATATCTTCCACCCCTTGTCTGTGGCGGCCATTCTCGGGGAGATGCGGCTTGACAGTCGTAGCCTCATCGCAGCGCTGCTGCACGATGTTATCGAGGACACCCCCACCGCCAAAGAAGAACTCGCCACGCGCTTTGGTAAAGACGTCGCGCAATTAGTCGATGGGGTCAGCAAGATCGATCAGATCGACTTCGAATCGCGTGAGCACGCGGAGGCGGAAAACTTCCGCAAGATGCTGCTGGCAATGGCCAAGGATATCCGGGTCATTCTGATCAAGCTCGCCGACCGGCTCCACAACATGCGCACGCTAGATGCGCTTAAGCCCGACAAGCGTAAGCGGATTGCCGAACAAACCCTAGATATCTTCGCCCCCATTGCCAACCGGCTCGGCATGCGTACGTGGACCCAGGAACTCGAAGACCTGAGTTTCCGTCACCTGTACCCCAAGCGCTACGACGCGATCTACAAGGAACTTGGCAAACGCCGTGGCAATCACCGGGCAATCATCCAGAAGACCGTCACCAAGTTTGAAGCCGAACTTTCAGAGGCAGGCATCGACGGCTCTGTCGAAGGTCGCGAGAAAAATATCTACAGCGTGTATCGCAAGATGCGTTCACGGCGGGTACCGATGTCGGAGATGCGGGATATATTCGCTATCCGAATCATCGTCCGTTCGGTCGACGCCTGTTACCGTGTTTTGGGTGTGATTCACAACACGTATAAGCCCGTGCCGGGCAAGTTCAAGGATTACATCGCGATCCCAAAAGCCAACGGCTATCAGTCCCTGCATACCCTGCTTTTCGGTACCTTCGGTCAGAGCATCGAGGTGCAGATCCGAACGACAGAGATGCACAGGATTGCAGAGAGTGGTGTTGCATCACACTGGCAGTACAAGACCGGAGAGAAGCGTGCCGGCTCGCAGGCGCCCACCCACCATTGGATGCTGGATCTGCTCAATACCCAGAACCAGGCCGGTAATCCTTCCGAGTTTCTTGAGCACCTCAAGATCGATCTTTACCCCGATGAGGTCTATGTGTTCACCCCCCATGGGGACATCAAGAAATTGCCCAAAGGCTCGAGTGCGTTGGACTTTGCCTACTCGGTGCACTCGGACGTCGGCAATCACTGTATCGGAGCACGTATCAACAACGAGTCCGTACCGCTGCATCAGCCGGTCGGGAACGGTGATCACGTGGAGATACTGACGGCCCGATCCGCAGTGCCCACTCCACTGTGGCTGAACTATGTGGTTACTGCGAAAGCGCGTGCGGCGATCCGTGATTTCCTGAAACACCAACATCAGGAAGACGCAGGCAAACTCGGCCGCCAGCTTCTGGAGCGGGCGCTTAAAACCGTTGGTTTGACTACCCGGCTGCGCACAGATCAGAAAATCCAACTGCTCAAGCGCATCGGTCTCGAAGACTGGAATGAACTATTGACCGATATCGGCATGGGTCGCCGTCTGCCGATGGTGGTTGCCCGGCAACTGTTGCCGGAAGTGAAGGGTGCTGATTCAGCCAGAAGTGAGCCGCTGCCGATTCGAGGTGTGGAGGGAATGAGCGTCTCCTATGCGCGCTGTTGCCGGCCCATTCCCGGGGACGGTATTGTCGGGCTATTCTCCCGAGGCCGTGGCATCGTGATCCATCGACCCAACTGTCCCAATGCACGGGAACAAAGCAAGCGCCCGGATACGTGGATTGGGGTCGAATGGTCGGACGACATCAAAACCACCTTCGAGGCGGATATCCGTCTAGAAGTCGTAAACCGACGCGGGGTTTTTGCAACGCTGGCTTCGGTGATCGCCGAAGAAGATTCCAATATCAATCATGTTCTGGTGACGGCCCGGGACGATCGAAATTCGGCCATCCGGTTTACTATCGAAGTACACGACCGCAAACATCTCGCGCGGATTATTCGACGACTGCGAGCCCGCCGCTCGGTGATTCGAGTCTCGAGATCACGCGGCTGAATTGAATACCCTCTGATAAGGAAAGTTTCATGACTGCAAACCGGCCCATTCATAGTGATCAGGCACCCGACGCCATCGGCCCGTACTCACAAGCTGTGTGTGTTCGCGACACGGTTTATCTTTCTGGACAGATACCTCTTGATCCAGGAACGATGGAGCTTGTGAGCGGAGATATCGAAGCGCAGACGAGACGGGTGTTCGACAATCTCGCGGCAGTGATGCACTCAGCCGGGGGTTCTCTTGGGAATATCGTCAAGCTCACTATTTACCTCGTTGATCTTGAACAGTTTGCGCGGGTCAATACCGTCATGGCGGAATATTTTGAACCCCCGTTTCCTTCGCGGGCCACGGTTGCTGTTGCAGCTTTGCCCAAGGGTGCTGCCATTGAGGTGGAGGCAGTCGCACACCTGTCTGATTAGTTTCTGCGAGGCAAAAGAGCGCCGAGATGGATGCGACTGCACAGGCGTCTGTCGGTATCCTCAAGGGCGTTGGTCCGCAGCTTGCGGACAAACTCGCGGGTCTGGGCATTTCCCGCGTTGCGGATTTGTTGTTCCATCTACCTATTCGTTATCAAGATCGAACCACCATGGCCGCCATCGGCGAGCTACGACCCGGCGTTGAAGTGCTTATCTCGGGGCGGATTGAGGCGAGCGGCGTGCAGTTTGGCCGGCGGCGCAGTTTGATGACCGTCATCTCGGATGACACCGGCCGATTGACGGTGCGCCAGTTTCATTTC
>JBMUHF010000386.1:0-2096 GCA_050302555.1 Arenicellales bacterium
GCAGATCATGAATCACCTTTCTTCGAAGAATCTCCTTTCCGATTAGGGAAAAATCGACACCATGACAGAGCAACCCAAAGTGGCAATTGTGACCGGTGCCGGGACCGGCGTCGGCAAAGCCGTTGCGCAGATACTGCTTCGCAACGGCTACTGCGTCACCCTAACGGGCCGGCGCAGCAAACTGCTGGAAGCAGCAGCGTCAGAATCTGATGCAGACTCCAAAGCGGTCTTCTGCCATCAGGCGGATGTCCGCCATGCTGAAGAAGTAGACAGCCTCTTCGATGCCGCCATCGAGCGCTTCGGTCGGATTGATCTTCTGTTCAACAATGCTGGGATCGGTGCGCGTGCGGTGGATGTTGACGAACTTGAGATTTCCGAATGGCAGGCGGTGCTGGAGACCAATATACACGGCGCTTTTTTGTGTGCCCGTCGTGCATTTGGACAGATGAAAGTACAGGATCCCAAAGGAGGTCGGATTATCAATAATGGCTCGATCTCGGCCTACGTGCCGCGTGTCAATAGTGCGCCGTATACCGTCACCAAGCACGCCATGTCGGGCCTGACCCGTAGCCTGGCGCTCGACGGACGCGCGCACAACATCGCCTGTGGCCAGATCGATATCGGAAACGCCCTCACAGAAATGGCGAAACCGTTGGGAGAGGGAGTCCGCCAGCCCAACGGCACCATACTGGCCGAGCCGTTGATGGACGTCCATCATGTGGCAACGAGTGTGCTGCATATGGCACAGCTGCCGCTGGATACCAATGTGCTTTTCATGAACGTAATGGCCCGAGATATGCCTTTCGTCGGACGCGGCTAGCGGTGCGCCATCTTTCAGGTGAGATCAGGGAATTTCAGGTCGGCAGCAACGTTTTGCTGGTGCTTAAGTCAATCTCAGAAACTGACAGGTTTCTACCCAGATTTTTCTCGTAATCTCAATAATATAAAGGAGCGGAATATGCACTCAAACCCCTTTACAGATGACGAGTTGAACCGTCGCCTGGCAGCGACCCGAGAGGAAATGACGACCCGCAGTCTCGATCTGATACTGCTGAGTGCACCGGAGCATGTGTTCTATCTCACGGGGTTGGACCATTGGGGATATTTTGCGCCGCACGCGCTTATCGTACCAGCCGATGGCGATCTGGTGCTTGTCACTCGAGCCATGGAGCACGTGGTCATCCGCAATCAGGTTCGAAACGCCACATTCATCGGCCACACAGATTCCGAGACTGCCGCTGACCTTGTCATCAGGCACCTCAAGGGAACCACCTCTGGGAAGTGCATCGGCCTGGAAGCGGGTTCTGCCGGACTTTCTTACGCAATGGGCGAAGCCTTGAAGCGTGAGATTGATGCCGGGTCCTGGGTTGATATCACGGGCATGTTGGACGAAATGCGGCTGGTGAAATCTGGTGAGGAGCAGGACCACATGAGAAAAGCGGCGGTTGCCTCGGATGCCGGCACCCAGGCCGCAATCAACGCCATCCACGATGGCGCGCGAGAGGCGGATGTCGCCGCTGAGTGCCTAGCGGCAATGACGCGGGCAGGAGGCACACCGCCTGGCTTTGGTCCCTTTTTGCGCCCGTTTCATCGGATGGCGGAGGAGCACACCACCTGGGGTGACGGCGAGCATCACGAGGCGGTCTTTCTTGAGGTGGCGGGTTGTGTGGCCCGCTACAACGCGCCGATGGGCCGGTTGGTCAATATCGGCAAGATATCCGATGAAGATGCCGAGATGGCGCAGTTATGCGGCGAGGCATTTGACGCAACACTGAAGGCGCTCAAGGTGGGGGCCAGGGCGAAAGACGTCTATAACGGTTGGCAGGAAGTTGTGGATGCGGCCGGCATGCCGGAGTATCGCCGTCATCATTGCGGGTATCTGGTCGGTATCGGCTTTCCGCCCGCATGGACGGGTGGGCCACGGGTCACCGGCCTGCGCCATGATTCTGATCGCGAGATGCGGGAGGGCATGACCTTCCATCTGATGTCGTGGTTTACTGAGACCGGTCGGGGCAACTACTTTATTTCAAATACCGTCCTGCTCGGCACTCATGGCGCAGAAGTGCTGACGACAACGCCTTACGGACCACACATCG
>JBMUHF010000387.1:0-4506 GCA_050302555.1 Arenicellales bacterium
TGTTCCGCAGCATGCAGGGAAAACCGAATGGAAAGCTCCACGGGGCTTTTCATTGAGAAGATTCCGGCATATTGCGTGAGCAGGATTGAGAACCGTTCTGGAGAGATTTGAGCGTCGGAATGAAACACGATCTGCCCGCTCCTTGAGCCGCACCGTAGTTGTTTGATTCCAAGGGTGCTGCTCTTAGCGCGCAAGGCGCTTAGATGAAAGAGCATTTTAGTCTCCGGAGGCAGCAACCCAAAACGGTCGATTATCTCCAACTTAAGTTCATAGAGTGAGGATTCGTCCTCGCAGTCTGAAATCCTCTGGTAAAGCATTAGACGCGCGTGGACATCAGGGATAAAGTTCTCCGGTATATAGGCACTTGCCTCGGTGTCAACTTCGGTTTGCGAGAGGTTAGATACTGGCGCCGAAGCACTCTGTCCTGAAAGGTCCCGGATTGCCCGATTTAAAAAATCGGTATACATTGAAAAGCCGATCTCTTCGATGATGCCACTTTGCCCTTCGCCGAGCAGTTCTCCAGCCCCACGGATTTCCAGATCGTGATTGGCGAGTGCGAAACCTGCACCCAGTTCAGTCAAGTTTTCAATCGCGTTAAGTCGCCGTTTTGCCGATTCGTTAACAAAATCAGGGTCGGGAACGAGTAAAAACGCAAAAGCCTGGTGACGGGATCGGCCAACGCGGCCGCGCAACTGATGCAATTGCGCAAGACCAAACTTATCGGCCCGGTTCATGATAATGGTATTGGCGGTAGGAACATCGATTCCGCTTTCTATGATGGTGCTACAGACCAAGACATCAAAACGTTGATGGTAGAAATCTCGCATCACTACCTCTAGCCCGCCTTTTGGCATCTGACCGTGCCCGATCTCGATAGAGGCCTCAGGAATAAGTTCTCGCAGGTCTTCAGCGACGCGTTCGATGGTCCTGACATCGTTGTGAAGAAAGTAGACTTGGCCACCGCGATGAATCTCGCGGAGGCAGGCTTCCCGGATCAGGTGGTTTGAATAACGACTTACCGTCGTTTTTATCGCTACCCTTCCTGGTGGTGGAGAACTGATCAGTGAAATGGATCGCAGTCCCGCCAGAGCGATATTAAGAGTTCGGGGAATTGGCGTTGCGGTAAGGGTGAGAACGTCTACCTCCTCGCGGAGTTGTTTTAGGCGCTCCTTCTGGCGAACACCGAACCGATGCTCCTCGTCGATGATGACGAGGCCCAAGTTTTTAAAGCCTAGATCGTGCTGGAGCAGACGATGCGTGCCGACCACGATGTCAACCCTTCCCTCCTGAATGTTCTTCACCAGGGCTGAATTTGCGGCTTGTGTTTTGAATCGGGAGAGCATCTCAATTCGCACTGGATAGTCAGCGAATCGCTCGCTGAATACGTCGTAATGTTGGTTGGCGAGCAGGGTGGTCGGTGTCAGGATGGCAACTTGATGGCCGCTCTGCGCGACTACGAAGGCCGCGCGCAGAGCCACTTCAGTTTTTCCGAATCCTACATCACCGCAGACGAGTCTATCCATTGGTGCAGGTGCACCAAGATCCGACAAGACTTCTTCGATAGCCCGCTCCTGGTCTGGTGTTTCGTCGTACGAAAATCCCGCCCGAAAACCCATATATTCATCCTGTTGGGCGGAGTAGATACGGCCCGGACGGAGGGTGCGGAGGGCCTGCGTCTTGAGTAATTCGGCAGCAGCGTCGTATGCACGTTTCTCAGCCCGGGTTTTTACCTTTTTCCACTGATCGCTACCCATCCGATGCAGAGGAGCAGTCTCTGGATCCCCACCAATATACCGAGAGAGTGCGTTGATATTGAGCACCGGTACATACAGTTTTCCATCGTCCAGATAACGAATAATGAGGAACTCGTTCTTTTGCCCGTTGACGTCTAACCACTGAAGCCCCCCGAACCTGCCCACCCCATGATCAAGATGGACGACTGGGTCCCCGTCGTGTAATTCGGCAATTGAGCGAATGATCGCATCCGGATCCTGGGTCCTCCCTTTTTTTCGTTGATGGACCCGTTCGCCGTAGAGTTGGGATTCGACAATGATTTCGACAAAAGGGTCGAATACGACGAGCCCTCGATCCAGTGGGGAGGCAGCGATGCCAGAACGGCCTATGCTGTCTTTGACAAATTCCGACCAATTGCCCACCTCTTCCAGGTGAAGATCGTGGCCCGCCAGAAGTTCCTGCAATGCCCGCGCCCGTGCGGAAGTTTCGGTACTCAGCAGCACTTTTGGGCCGGATGAGTCGTTAAGTCGCCGGGTCAAAGCTGAAAATGGGGCGGAGGATTTGTGGTCGACTGGGTAGGGTGGAGGGGACCCTGCAAATGCCGGTTTCGACGGCTTGGCAGAGGCTAGAGCCACTTCAACAACCCCCGACTGGGAAATGGTTTGCGACGCAATTCCCGGATTAACACATAAAACCTCAGGAGAAAGAGGTGGTCGATCTGGGTCAAGACTGGTCTGCTGGAATCGATCATTGATCCCGGCCCATTCCGAACTAAGTAGATCCTGCCAACCCTGTGGAGTGATCCACTGAGCATCTTCTGAAAGGTAGTCAAAGAGCGTACCCGGATTTTCGAAAAACAGCGGAAGATAAAACTCGATACCGGCTGGAAGTCTCCCCTGGGAGACTTCCCGGTATATGATCGAAGACTGGGGATCTCCGGAAATAAAGCGTCGATAAGACTTGCGAAACTGTTCAATCGCGGCTTGGTCTGTCGGGAATTCCCGGGCGGGAAGGACGCTCAGCGCTTGGGTTTCACCAGTTGACTTCTGAGTCTCCGGGTCAAATAAACGGATTTTTTCGATTTCGTCACCGAATAGATCCAGCCGAAAGGGTGAACTCGCCCCCATGGGAAAGACATCAATAATGCCCCCGCGGATTGCATACTCCCCCTCGGACACAACCTGAGAGACGCCCAGGTAGCCAGCGTCAGAGAGTCGTCCCCGGAGTCGTATCGGATCAATTGCGGTTCCGCAAGAAAGATTAAAGCTTGAACCTGAGACGAAGCTCCTCGCAGGGAGGCGAAAGAGGATTTGTTCAGCGCAAAGCAGGAGAATGAACGGATCTGGACGGCATAGGCGCTCCAAGGTTTGAATCCGCTGAGACGTAATTTCAGGATGAGGAGAATAGCGATCGTAAGGAAGGCATTCCCAACCCGGCAGGGTGCAAACTTGGTTGGCGTTGTCAGCTAGGAAAAAGTGCAGTTCATCTACCAGAAGGTCGAGTTCCCTGGCGGATGATGCGACCACAGCGATCTGACGCCGAGACTCGCTCAGTCGGGCGATTCTCAACGCTAACGCCGATCCCGGCGAATGTGACCAACGAACCGTGGGCGTTATTCTTTCCAAAGCCGACGGAACAGCAGATGATGATGGCACAGGTGAAGTCGACGAAAGCAAACCCTTATTTTATCGTAAACTTGTGGTTGATCTGTTACCACTACCTCGTGAAATCAGTCATCGGTGAATACAAACATCTGGGCAATCGTCCCTGCGGCCGGGATGGGCAGACGCTTCGGCAGCGAACTGCCAAAGCAGTATTACGAACTGGGTGCAAAGCCCGTGATTATCCGGACCCTGCAGCGGTTGGCGGGCGTCGACAGGATCTCAGGCATTGGCGTTGGACTCTCATCCGATGATACAAACTGGGGAAGGATTGCCCCGGATCTCCCTGAGATGGTTTGGTCGTTCGCGGGCGGCTCGACGCGGTCTGAGACGGTCAGTAACGGTCTCGATGAATTGGTGAGTCGGGGCGAAGGCGACGCCTGGGTCTTGGTCCATGATGCGGTTCGACCCTGCGTCTGCGCCGAGGATGTGAATCGACTGATCGATGCTGTTGATTTTCAGCACCCAGGTGGACTGCTGGCGTCCCCCGTCAACGACACTCTAAAGTCAGCGGATGAAGCGACGCAGGTTACTCAGACGTTGCCTAGAGCAAATCTTTGGCGCGCACAGACTCCGCAGTTGTTTCCCGTGCGACTACTCCAGGAGGCCTTAATCCAGGCAGGAAACCAGAAGCGCGACTGCACAGACGATGCGCAGGCTATCGAGCAGTTGGGATTGCACCCTAAGCTAGTTGTCTGCGCAGACCATAACCTCAAGATCACGCATCGATCGGATCTCGCCCTAGCTCGTGCGATCCTCTTACAACAGGAGTCAACTACATGTTCCGAGTAGGGCAGGGTTATGATGTCCATCGCCTGGAGACAGGCCGTGACCTTTGGATTGGTGGTGTCCAGATCCCATTTCCAATGGGGCTTTTAGGGCACAGTGATGCGGATGTTCTGCTCCATGCTATTTGCGACGCGCTGCTCGGAGCCGTCGCATCAGGAGACATTGGGGTGCATTTCCCCGACTCGGATCCAGTTCAGCAGGGACGGGCCAGTCGCGAGTTCCTTCAGGAGGTCCGCGAGATCGTAGTCGCTGACGGCTGGTTTATCGGGAATGTTGACGCCACCGTAGTTGCGGAAAAGCCCAAGCTTGCGCCCTATATCGA
>JBMUHF010000388.1:0-7941 GCA_050302555.1 Arenicellales bacterium
CTTTTAGCCAGCGCATTACCACCAAGAAAGGCGAGCGAGATTGCGGCACGGTTGACAGGCGGGCGCAAGAATGACTTTTATAAAAGAATACTTTGGGCGGCAGATCGTGCCGGCACTGATTCTTGAGAAGAACTTGCACAATCACTGTGACCGGTTTAAGTTGCCACTTGGAGTTGGCTGGGCAACCGCGGTCCTGAAGTCTGCTGCGCACCGTTAAAGGTTTGCGGCGGAGCAGGGCGGAGGAAAGTCCGGGCTCCACAGGGCAGGGTGCCAGATAACGTCTGGGCGGCGTGAGCCGACGGAAAGTGCCACAGAAAACATACCGCCCTGGGTTGTCTAACGGCGATCCGGGGTAAGGGTGAAAAGGTGCGGTAAGAGCGCACCGCGTTCCCGGTAACGGGAGCGGCAGGGTAAACCCCACCCGGAGCAAGACCAAATAGGGATCCTAAGGCGCGGCCCGCGTTGGGTCCGGGTAGGTCGCTTGAGGCGTACGGTGACGTACGCCCCAGATGAATGGTTGTCCTAGACAGAACCCGGCTTATAGGCCGACTCCAATTCTGTAGGTAAATTAGAATCTTAGGATAGTTATCCACAGATTACTTTAAGTCGTACCTCTTGCAGGCGTCAAAAATCTCCCCCGGGATGCGCTGATCCACCCCTTTCGCCGCTCTGAAGATGGTCAGGCCATTTCGCAAAAACACTGTTTTTTCAGTCAATTGAGGGTTGACAGTCTGACATCTTGATCCCTATAGTGTTGCTCAGTGGGTATTTGTGGGAAAAAGAGCAAAAGAGGGCTGAAAAATGTGGGTAAAAAAATCTCGTGAACAGGTTTTTCCCCAACAGCCGCACAAAGCGACAGAAGAAGACCTGGAACTGTTTTTGATGCCGTGGATGGCGGCTAATCCATCCAAATCCTCATCCTCCTTTGGTGATTACCCGGCCCTTCACGGGGCCGGGGTTTCTTTGGAGGCGTGACCGGGGATTGTTCCAAGGTGTACCTGCCGCATGTAGCGGTAGGGCATAGAACAGTAAAGGTAGAGATGAAGGAGGTCAGCGTCAGCGATGTTTAGAGGTGCCAGCACCTTGAATCTCGACAGCAAAGGGCGTTTTGCTGTGCCGACGATACATCGTGAGCCGCTTACCGAGCGGTGTCAGGGACGACTCGTTCTCACCGTCAACAATACTCGAGAGCGCTGTATTTGGCTTTACCCCCAGGACGAATGGGAGCGGGTGGAGCAGAAGGTTGTGGAGCTGCCGAGTTTTGACCCCGCCGCTCAGGCACTAAAGCGTTTTCTGATTGGCTATGCAACTGACTGTGAACTCGACAGTGCCAGTCGTGTCAGGATTCCTGCACCCCTTCGCGAGTTTGCATCGCTGGAAAAGCACATCGTACTCATCGGCCAGGGTAACAAGTTTGAACTTTGGGATGAATCCCGGTGGAAAGCGAGATGTGACGAATGGCTTGCTGTACAGACTGGCGAAGAGCGCCTGTCGGTAGAGCTTGAATCTCTTTCACTGTAGGAAACTGCATCGTGCTGTCCGCAGCCCACTCCCCGGTAATGACGGCAGAGGTGGTTAAGGCACTGGGTCCTAGTGAAGGCAGCATTCTGGTTGACGCTACCTTTGGCCGTGGTGGACACACCCGTGCCCTGTTTAAGCATCTTGGCCCCAAGGGGCGGATCTACGCAATGGATCGCGATCCCGAGGCCTGTGCGATTGCCCGCGACTGGGCCGAGGGAGAGTCCCGGTTGACGGTCATTCAGGCGCCGTTCTCAAAGCTCTCGGATGAGTTGATCCGGGCCGGGATCGCTGGACAGGTTTCCGGAATTGTGCTCGATCTTGGCGTGTCTTCCCCGCAACTGGATAACGCCGAGCGGGGATTCAGTTTTATGCGGGATGGACCGCTTGATATGAGGATGGACCCCTCCCAGGGCATCCCGGTGCAGGATTGGCTGGCAGGTGTATCGGAAGAAGATCTCATCGGCGTACTCCGGCGTTTGGGAGAAGAGCGTTATGCCCGGCGTATTGCCCGGGCGATCGTTAACGCCAGAAATGAAACACCCCTGACCACGACCGGTGAACTGTCGTCACTGGTTGATGCGTGCGTGCCGACTCGTGAGCCTGGCAAGCATCCTGCTACCCGAACATTTCAGGCACTTCGGTTATTCATCAATCAGGAACTCACAGAACTCGACGCCGTGTTGCCGCAGGCGCTTGACATGCTCGAGCCCGGAGGGCGACTGGTCATCATCAGCTTCCATTCTTTGGAAGACCGGCGGGTCAAGAGATTTTTTCAGGAGGCCGCAAAATGTGACCCGTTTCCACCGGATCTTCCGATTCGCGCTAAAGAGATATCGCCCGTGATCCTGCGCCCGTCCAGGCCGCAACGTCCCTCTGAAGGAGAGATTTCAGATAACCCACGCGCCCGAAGTGCGATCCTGCGTTGGGCGCAAAAGTCGCCCAGTCGGCAGATATGAAGTTGATCGGGCTCTTAAGCATTTTCGCGCTGGTTTCTGCACTTTCAGTGGTCGTGGTGCGTCATCAGAACCGTCTTGAGTTTCTTGACATGCGCTCAGCCGAAGAACGACGTGACCAGTTGAATGATGAATGGGGGCGATTGCAGCTTGAGAAGGCAACTTGGGCGCGACATAGCCTGGTGGAGCAAGCCGCGAGACAGGAACTCGGGATGGTGACACCCGGACCTGAGGATATTGTGGTGGTGCAGCTTGGAGTACGGCAATGAAAGCGGTCACGAAGCGTCGAGCCGTGAAAAGCTACTCGCGTATACGGCAAGGGATTGTGCTCGCGGTAGTGGGGCTTGGCATGACGGTTCTGGCAGGACGAGCTTTTCAGGTCCAGATACTGGACAGTTCCCGACTCCAGGCAGAAGGCGCCGCCCGGCAGTTGCGGAATATTGCAGTTAAGCCGGAAAGAGGTCGTATTGTCGATCGCAATGGGGATGTGCTTGCGGTCAGTACACCACTCGATGCGCTATGGGCGCATCCGCCCACACTTATACAGGCGCCTGATGATTGGCCTCGTCTTGCTGAGGCGCTGGGACTGACCGTCTCCCAAATTTCAAGCCTGCTGGACCGATACCCTGATCGCGAGTTTGTTTACCTTCGCCGGCATTTGCCGCCGGCAGAAGCTGCGCGGGTAGAGAATCTGGGCATCCCAGGTATCAGTTCTCTGCGTGAGTACGGACGCTACTACCCTGCCGGGCCCATTACCAGTCACGTTCTTGGATTCACCGATGTGGATGACCGGGGGCAGGAAGGTATTGAGCGCGCCTTTGACAGTCACCTCGCTGGTGTAGAAGGGCGCAAGCGTGTCCTGCGTGACCGTAAAGGTAGGATTGTCGAAGACATTGAGAGCATCCGCCCGGTCTATCACGGCCGCGACTTGCAATTAAGCCTGGATCTTCGAATCCAGGTATCAGCCCAGCATCATCTGGCGCAGACCGTGCACGAAACCCGGGCTTTGGGCGCATCGGCGGTGATGCTTGATGTCAACACCGGCGAAGTCCTGGCAATGACGAACGTTCCGGATTTTAACCCCAACAACCGCTCCGACATGACACCTGAGCATTTTCGCAACCGGTCGGTTACGGACGTATTTGAGCCGGGGTCAACGGTGAAGCCCTTCACAATATCAATGGCGCTGGCGAGTGGACGTTTTTCTGTGGAAACCCCTGTTTCCACGAGCCCTGGTATTCATTACGTCGGCCGGGATCCTGTCAGGGATATTCATGACTATGGAGACCTGACTCTGGGCGGTGTGCTGATCAAGTCAAGCAATGTCGGTACCGCTAAGGTTGCCATGGAACTTGCGCCCGAAGAGCTTTACGGCATTCTCGACAAGGTTGGATTTGGCCAGGCTACCGGCATCGAACTTCCCGGTGAAGTCGGCGGCAGCTTGCTCAAACGGGAACGTTGGCGTCCTATTGAACATGCCACGCTGTCTTTTGGCTACGGACTTTCTTCAACACAAGTGCAACTGGCCCGGGCATACGCTGTACTGGCGTCGGGTGGGATGCTGCGGCCCGTCACACTGAAGCGCAGGTCGGGAGCGGTGCCAGGAAAGCGGGTGCTGTCCGACCAAACGACCCGGCAGATCAACGCTCTGCTTGAGCAGGTCGTCAGTGTGCAAGGCACCGCGAAGCGGGCGGCAGTTCCAGCATATCGCGTGGCGGGTAAAACGGGGACGGTTCACAAGGTCAGCCCGGCCGGGGGTTATGAGGCGGACCGATACCAGTCACTCTTTGTAGGCTTTGCCCCAGTGTCGGCACCGCGCTTTGTCCTCGCGGTGATGGTGGATGAACCCCGAGGTAAGTATTTCGGCGGAGAAGTGGCAGCACCAGTCTTTGCCAGAATCATGGCTGATGCATTGCGGATGCACGGCATCCGACCAGACGCCGACATGGATTCGGGTGTTACGGTCGTGGCCAGCCTGGTGCCGGGAGAAACGGGGGCGTGAGTCTTTCGATGACCCAGCCTGCTCGCCAGCTTGAGGAACTGCTTCAGGGGATGATGACCCCGGATACTGCTTCAGCTTCAGCGATGATCACCAACCTAACACTGGATAGCCGCACGGCGTCTGCCGGAAGCCTGTTTTTCGGTATCCCCGGAGCAAAAACGGATGGCCGTCAATTCGTTGGTCAGGCATTGCGCTCAGGAGCCGCCGCCGCTCTGGTCGAAGGCCGCGGATGGACGAGGAGCGAGTCGAAAGAAAACTGTTATCCCATAGATGACCTGCGTACCCACATTGGTGAAATTGCCAGTCGCTTTTTTGGAGCTCCCTCGCATGCGTTGTGTGTGGTGGGCGTAACAGGAACCAACGGTAAAACGACCTGCGCAACACTACTTGCCCAAGCGCTCGATCTTCTCGGACGCAAAAGCGGTTTGATTGGCACCACGGGCTGGGGGCTGGCCAATGACCTTCAGCCAAGCGGTCTGACAACGCCAGATGCACTCACACTTCAGTCACGCCTTGCCGATCTCGCCGCACAGGGTGCAGATAGCGTCTGTCTTGAGGTGTCCTCGCACGCGATAGATCAAGGTCGGATTGAAGGTATCCATTTCAATTCGGCGCTTTTTACCAATCTCAGTCGTGACCACCTCGACTATCACCGCACGATGGAGCATTACGCCGAGACCAAGTTGCTGCTGTTTCGCCGAAGAGAACTGGAAAGCGCCGTCATCAATGTAGCCGACCCTATCGGGCGTGCATTTGCTGGAGAAGACCTGTCTGCCAGGCTCTGGACCTATGGTGATGATGCAAGTGCGGATGTTTTTCCGACAAAGGTTGACATTGACACCGGCGGTATCGCGTTATGTCTTGAGAGTCCGATTGGAGAGATTTCATTTGCGTCCGCGTTGCAAGGCCACTTCAATGTCAGCAATTTGACTGCTGTCGCGACGATGCTGATAGCTCACGGGTGTAGCGTGACAAAGATCAGTGAGGTGATGGGCCAACTGGAGCCCGTGCCCGGGCGCATGCTGTTCTGCCAGGGTTCGGGCGGCGGTCGTCCTACGGTGGTTGTGGACTACGCGCATACCCCTGAGGCGCTGTCGCTATTACTGAAGTCACTACGCACATATACCGAAGGTGAACTGTGGTGTGTGTTTGGATGCGGCGGCGAGCGCGACCGCGGTAAGCGATCCGAAATGGGACAGGAGGCGTCTCGGTGGGCGGACCGGATCGTGCTTACCAATGACAACCCCAGGGGCGAAGACCCTGAAGAAATTCTTTCTGACATCGCCGAAGGAATGGGTTCACTGGCAGAGGCGCGCATCCCACAACGCGACCTGGCGATTGCCCATGCGCTGGCACATGCGTCGCCTCGCGATCTTGTAGTAGTTGCCGGGAAGGGTCATGAGACAAGCCAGATCGTCGGTGATCGTGTTATGCCGTTCAGCGATCAGGCTATTGCAGAGGAGATTCTGAGGACTATGCCATGTTCAGTTTGAAAGATATTGCCGAGGCAGTTGGAGGGAGGTTGACTGGAGCCAATGTCGAGGTCACGTCGGTATCCACCGATACTCGGACATTGGAACCGGGCGCGCTGTTTGTGGCTTTGGATGGAGAACGCTTTCAGGGATTGGACTTTGTTGCCGAGGCGCGCCGGGCCGGCGCCGCGGCGGTACTCAGTCGCCAAGCCGATTCGACTCACCTGCCGGGCCTCGTCGTGGAGAATACGACGGTGGCGCTCGGCCAGTTGGCGGCGCACTGGCGCAGCCGTTTTGACATCCCGGTGATCGGGGTCACGGGCAGTAACGGGAAAACGACGGTCAAAGAGATGATTGCTGCAATCCTCGCAGAATCCGGTGAGGTGCACGCGAGCCCCGGTAACTTCAATAACCACATTGGCGTGCCCCTGACTCTGCTTGGTCTAAGAGAGCATCATCGGTTTGCGGTGATCGAGATGGGCATGAGTCATCCTGGTGAGATCGACTACATTGCGCGACTGGCAAGCCCAACAACGGCGCTGATCACCAATGCAGCGCTGGCGCATCTCGAAGGCCTGGGAAGTCTCGCCGGGGTGGTACGAGCCAAAGCAGAAATTTTCCACGGCTTGCGTGCAGGCGGCACAGCGGTCATCAATGCCGACGACCGTTTCATGGCCTATTGGGCGGCCAGGGTAAAGGCCTTTCAGATCATCACATTCGGACTTAAAAATCGGGCCCGCGTTAGCGGTGAAGTGACTAGCGATGGCGACGGTCAGGCGGTAGAAGTCCGCTTGCCTGATGACGAGTTCGAAGTTCGGCTTAACCTATTGGGTCGGCACAATGCCTCAAACGCTCTGGCGGCCGCCAGTGTTGGATGGGCTTGTGGCTGCAGTCCGGAGGAGATCCGCGCCGGGCTTCAGCGAGCAGAGGCGCAACCAGGCCGGCTACAGGTCCGTGCGGGTGCCCGGGGCTCGACTCTGATTGATGATACCTATAACGCCAATCCGACTTCACTGAAAGCCGCAATTCGGGCGTTGGCGGCACGCCCGGGACGCAAGGCATTGATCCTGGGCGACATGGCTGAACTTGGCACCCGGGCTGAGGAATTCCACACCGAGGCGGGTCGGGAGGCGCGTCAGGCCGGCATCGAACTACTCTTTACCTGCGGACCCCTTGCCGGTCTCGCCGCTGAGACTTTTGGAGAAGAGGGGCATCGCTTCGATTCTCCCGAGGATCTGATCAAGGCGACCCGCACACTGCTCAGCCCCGGCCTGACTGTATTGATCAAAGGGTCTCGAAGCGCCCGAATGGAGCAGGTTGCGGACGCACTGGTATGCGTTGCTCAGGATGGAGCGATTGCGTGCTGAAGAGTCTCTTTGAGCAGCTGGCACTTGAGCACGGCGTGTTCAATGTATTCCGCTATCTCTCTTTCCGGGCGATCTGTGCGGTATTGACCGCCTTGGCGTTCAGTTTTATCGCGGGACCTGTCTTGATCAAAAAACTAGAGCGCATCGGTGCCGGACAACCGATTCGTGATGACGGACCCAGTTCTCATCTTGGAAAAAGAGATACTCCGACGATGGGCGGGATGTTGATCCTGTCGGCGGTAGTGTTGTCCACGCTGCTGTGGGCGGACCTTGGGAATCGCTTTATCTGGATCACATTGCTGACATCCCTGGCGTTCGGCCTGATCGGTGGCGTTGACGACTATCGGAAAATCCTTCGGAAAAACTCCCGGGGAATGGGTTCGGGGCAGAAGTTTCTCTGGCAAAGCCTTGCCGCTTTCGCGGCGGCGCTTGCGCTGTATTTCACTGCGCAATCTCCGGTCGAGACAGCGCTCATTGTCCCACTGTTCAAAGATGTTGCGCTTGAAATGGGCATAGGCTTCATCCTACTAACCTGGTTTGTCATTGTTGGAAGCAGCAATGCGGTGAACCTGACCGATGGCCTGGACGGTTTGGCAATTCTGCCAAGCGTCTTAGTGGCTGGTGGG
>JBMUHF010000389.1:0-24753 GCA_050302555.1 Arenicellales bacterium
GGGAAAGGCCATGGTTGCGATGAGTGATAACGCGCAGCAGTCACATCAATGCCCGTTTCTTCCGCGACTTCTCGAACCACGGCCTGCTCAGCACTTTCACCCGGCTCCACGAACCCGGCGATCGTGGAATACCGATTCGAGGGCCATTCCGGTTTACGGCCGAAGAGCGCACGGTCTCCCCGTTGCACCAATACGATGATGGCAGGATCTGTCCGCGGATAATGGATCTCACCGCACTGCGCTTCGCCACACAATCGAATGTGACCGCCCTGATCGATGTGTGTGGCACTGCCACAGCGGCTGCAGAAGCGGTAGCGATGGTGCCAGGCAGCCATCGCCTGGGCATAGCTCAGCAGCGTCGCCTGGGCATTGCTGACTTCCTGCGCCAGCGTACGCAAACCGGCGAAGCCTTCGGTGGTCTTGGGCAGGTCATGATCCAGGAGCAGCGCGAAATAGGATGTGTTGTCCTCCTCGCCGAGATAAACACTCGGCTCACACTTCCCAAAACGGTCCTTAACTTCTTGAGGGGTCAGCCAGGCTGGGTACCGTGGATTGGCCTCATCCACGGCGATGCGTAGGTGATGAATCCCGATAAAGCGTGCGCGTTCACCGGCTGCCCGTTCTGCAATGACGGCGGGATCCAGACGCAGCAGCGCGCTCCGATCCAGCATGTGACTGGTCAACAGGTTGAGCCGACTTTGTTGCAGATGGTCCATGAAAGAACGCAGTAGAGATGTAACAGGCCAAAGAGTACTACAGTCGGCTTTGGTGGATGTGCGGCTTTGGTTAAAATCAGCCCCGTCACGGGCTTCGTCTATGCGTGAGCACCGCATGGACATCCCGCTTTATCCAACATCTGGTTCCCGTTTATGCGCAATGAGATTTGTCAGCTGCTTAGTGATGCACTGGTGTCTTTGGTGGACGAAGGTGTATTGCCGGACACACTGGATACCGATGTCCAGGTCGAAAGATCACGTGGCCAGGAGCACGGCGACTTCGCCAGCAACCTGGCGATGGTGCTGGCGAAGCGCGTGGGTCTGAAGCCACGCGATCTGGCTGAAAAAATCTGCGCCGCTTTGCCCGCGACTCAGTTGCTGTCGCGTGCCGAAGTCGCGGGTCCGGGCTTTATCAATCTGTTTCTGTCGCCGTCTTCTTACCAGGCTTTGCCCGGCGAGATTCGTTTGCGTGGTGAGACCTTTGGTACCAGCAATGCCGGCGCCGGTGAGAAAGTCATGGTCGAGTTTGTTTCGGCCAATCCAACAGGGCCACTGCACGTTGGGCACGGCCGAGGAGCGGCTTATGGTGACGCACTTGCAAGGGTATTACGCGCAGCGGGTTATGAAGCGTTCAGCGAGTACTACATCAATGACGCCGGTCGGCAGATGGATATCCTCGCGCTCAGTGTCTGGTTGCGCTACCTGGAACTGTGTGGAGAAACGCTGCCCTTCCCGAGGTCCGCATACCAGGGAGATTACATCTTCGATATAGCGGCTACCCTACACCGTGAGGACGCGGCTCAGTACGGTACCGATGCCGAGGTGCTTTTTGCCGAACTGCCCGAAGAAGATGATTCGGTGCTGGATACGCTGATCTCGCGGGCGCAACTTGCCCTTGGTGATGACGGTTTCGGGCGTATTCACGGGCTTGCTCGCGATACCCTGGTCGAGGATATCCGTTCGGATCTTGAGAAATTTGGCGTGTCATACGAGAACTGGTTTTCGGAGCGGAGCCTGATTAACAGTGGTGCGGTTGGGGGCGCCATTGCATCGCTCAAGGAAACTGAGTTTCTCTATGAGCGCGACGGGGCATGGTGGTTTCGCAGTAGTGAATTTGGTGATGAAAAAGACCGGGTGGTGCTTCGTGCTAACGGCAACCACACCTACTTCGCCACCGACATCGCCTATCACCGCGACAAAATTCTGCGCGGCTTTTCGCACGTGATCAACATTTGGGGTGCCGATCACCACGGGTACATCAAGCGGGTAAAAGGATCGATGTCGGCTCTAGGACTTGATCCAGACGATCTCAGCGTACTGCTGGTGCAATTTGCTGTGCTGTACCGGGGCGGCGCTAAGGTCTCGATGTCTACTCGCAGCGGCGAGTTTGTGACGCTGCGTGAACTGCGCGAAGAGGTTGGCTGCGATGCAGCACGCTTCTTCTATGCGCTGCGAAAACCCGACCAGCATATGGATTTTGATCTTGATCTCGCCAAGTCACAATCCAGTGATAACCCGGTTTACTACGTACAGTACGCCCACGCGCGTATCTGCAGCGTTTTCCGGCAGTTGGCAGAAAAAAATATCGATGCAGATCTCGCCGCCGCTGACCACAGCCTGCTGACGGAACCCCGCGAGGCTGACCTGCTGCAAAAGTTGTCGCGCTATCCGGAGGTCGTCGAGTCCGCAGCCGGCGCTTACGAGCCCCACCAAGTGGCCTACTACCTTCGCGAACTTGCCAATGATTTTCATACCTATTACAACGCGCACCCGTTCATTGCTGTCGAGGCGGATCTCCGCCTTGCCCGGCTCTCGTTGATTGATGCCACGAGACAGGTTATTGCCAACGCGCTTGATCTGCTGGGTGTCACTGCGCCAGAGCGCATGTAGCCAATGACTCGGAACATCCGCACCCGAAAAGCGGACGGGGACTCACGCCTGGGCTACGATGTGGTGCTGATGGTGTTGGGGATTGCGGTCGGCGTGGTCGGCGTGGTGCTCTATCAGGGCGCCACGAGTGGGGATCCCGACCGGATGGGAGCCGGCCTCAGTGAGCTGCTGCGCTCGTCGGATACCCGGCACGCTGAGCTCGAGCCGGCAGCAGTGGTCAGTGCCGGTATAGAAACTCCCGCTCGCGCCAGTTTCGATTTTTATACGGTATTGCCGGAGATCGAACACGTTATTCCGGAGGCTGATGTATCAGACCCACCCGAGGAAAAGACGGTAGCTGAGGACCCGACCGAAAAGCCAAAAGACACTGGCGCCTCGCAGAGTTTCTATATGCTGCAAGCCGCTTCTTACGATAACCGCCGCGAGGCGGAGCGTATGAAGGCCCGTCTTGCGATCGCCGGTTTTGCTCCCAGTATCCAGCACATCTCTGTGCAGGGGCAGGGCGATTTCTTCCGGGTCCGTGTTGGCCCTTATCCATCGATGGAGACCATGGAGAGTGCGAACCGCGTACTGGCAGATCTGAAGATCAGGGCGCTGCGCTTGAAGGTATCTCGCCAGCCTTAACGCTCAAACCTGTCTAGGGCCGTACCTGTAGCCAGCCAGCGACTGCCGGCGGTACTTTCTCCTGCGCGCTGCGGCTGACATAGATCCCGATGTGACCCCCGTCGAACGTGAGCTCGCTGTAGTCTGTACTGGCCACATGATCTGCCAGCACACTTGAGGCCGATGCTGGCACCAGGTGGTCCGCAAGAGCATATACGTTGAGCACCGGACAGCGGATGTCGCCAAGGTCGACGACTTTGCCATCGAGGATCAGCTCGCCGCGAACCAGTGCATTGCGCTGGAAGAGTGCCCCCACGAATTCACAGAAAGCCCGTCCTGCCTGGTCAGGACTGTCCGCGATCCAGCGTTCCATTCGGGCGAAGGTGCGAAGACCTTCAGGGTTGTCGGCGAGATCAGCCAGGTCGAGGTACTTTTTTGATCCCAGGCGAAAAGGCTGTAGCGACACGAACAGGGCGTTTAGGAGAGATCCTGGCACGTTGCCGTAGCAGCCGACCAATCTGTCCAGATCCACCTTGCGCACCCAGCTGGATAGCACGTTATCCTCAGTCTGAAAGTCGACCGGGGTGACCATGGTGACGAGGTTGCGTACTTTATGACCATAAAGTGCCGTGTAGCACAGAGCGAAAGTCCCCCCCTGGCAGACACCCAGCAGGTTCACGGTACTTTCGTTGCGAAGACGACTGACGGTGTCGACGCACTCATCCAGCATGCGGCAGGCGTAATCGGCGAAACCCCGGTTTTGGTCTTCCGCCAAAGGGTCCTCCCATTCGATGAGAAAGACATCCAGTCCCGACGCAATAAGTTGTGCGATCGTAGAGCGGCCGGGTTCCAGATCGAGCACCCAGGGCCGGTTTACCAGCGCATAGACGATAAGAACGGCACATTGATCTTCCTGTACTGCCCCCGAGTTATAGCGCAGCAGTCGGAAGCCTTCTCCGGCGAGCACTGTTTCATGGGGACTGGCACCAATATCCGGCAGACCGATCTTGGTCAGTTGGCCGGCACTTTGCGTTAGCCGCTCCGTCAGCAGGGCAAGTTCCGGGCCGAAGTCTTCCGGCAACTTCATGGCTTGGGCTGGCGTTGCCTGTTAGTGGAAGCAGTTGTCTTGCGACTCGTTTTCTTACGTTTGCCCGAAGCGCACACCGCCTCAGTCTTTTGTCTATCCGGAGTACTTGCGCGAGGTGGGGTCTTGGCCTTTTGGCTCGATTGCTTTTTCTTTGCGACCTTGGCAGCGCGTTTTTTGGGCGGAGCTGTATGCGCACCCTCGGCCTTGCGCAGTGTTTCAAGATCAGCACGCAGCCTGGCCTCGCGGGCTTGCGCGGCAGCAAGCTCGTCCTTGAGCGCCGCGGAGTCTTGGGGTAGTGGTGTCGAGCCGATGCCACAGGCGAGCAGCAGAGATACCTGGGCGTTAATGAGTTCGCTGACGAGATCAGCATAGCGTTGGCTAGCGCCTTGTTGGGCAAAGGCCTGTTCACCACAGCTTACCCAAAGATCGTAGATCCCGCGAAGATCCTGAGGTGCAGAGTCGTCACTGAGGGCCTGGCGCAGGGCGTTCAAGGTATCGGACCCGATCTCAAGCCAGGCAGCGTGTAGAGCAGAAGCTGCGGCGCAGCAGCGCTGCGCAGCCGATTCCCAGGGCGCGTCGTGTTCCAAGTGAGTCGGCAAACCCTCCAGCCCGAGCGGTGAGGCGGTACCAGGTGGCGCTGTCCCTGCCATGGCCTGCAGCCAGTCCATGGGATCGGGCAGCTTGACCTGCGGGATGCCCGGCTGGGCTTTTTGCGATTGGTCACAAAGCAGTTGATGCAGTCCGAGGATGGCGGATGCCCAATCGGTCGAAGCATCTGGATTCATTCAGTGATTCTAGTTCAGCAGCCCCGGTGTTCCCGACGTTAATTTTCAACTGACTTTCAGTATATGTTGCCCTGCACCTTAAACTTCTGAAAAAATACAGTTATAGAAAAGAAATTAAATAGAAAATTAAAACTTTAAGATACTGATAAATATGGTAAAAATAAAAATATCATAAAATGTTGCACCGCAACAAATGTTTTGGTATTGTGCACTGCAACAAAGTGTTTTTCGCCCGTAAATTAACGAGGACAAAAAGATGAATGCAAATATTACCGAGACTTATGAAACCGCTGCCAAAACCGCTGCAAATGCTGCTAACAGCGCCGGCCAGTTGGTGGTAAAAAACATCGAAAGGATGATTGAACTGCAGATGGGGT
Organism: Arenicellales bacterium; assembly: GCA_050302555.1. Classification (GTDB taxonomy): domain Bacteria; phylum Pseudomonadota; class Gammaproteobacteria; order Arenicellales; family UBA868; genus UBA868. Next base: position 5,459 of record JBMUHF010000389.1, read on the forward strand.
CTGCCAAGATCTACGCCGAGGCGCTTTTGAACAACGCCCGCGAAGCTCTTGAAGTAAAAGACGCGCAGTCCGCGCGGTCCTATTTCGAAAAGCAGCCTGAAGTGGTTCGCGGCATCGTTCAGAGAATGACCAAAGACTCTGGCGAGATCATGGAACTTGGCCGGGCCTACGCGGACGAAGCCCAGACTTTGTTCACGAAGTCGGCTACCGACCTCGGCGCCGTAGTTCAGGACGATATCAAAGCTGCCAACAAAGGCGCTTAAGCATCCAAGTGCCCCAAGGCGCGATCACAAGTAAGAGATCATCTCAGGCAGGGAAGACCGGCTGTTGTGGGTCTTCCCTGTTTTGAGTTTGGGCTGGTCAGGGCTTCAAGACTTGTCCGTGGACCTTTCGTTGTCTTGGTGCTGTGACACAATCATCTGACCGGATCCACTTGCCCGAGATTTTCGGCGCTTCCAGGTGTAAGCCGCGCGGTTTATAAAAACGCAAAGACGAGGAAGACCTCTCATGACATCCCCAACAGACGTAGTAATTGCAAGTGCAGCCCGAACCCCTGTAGGCGCCTTCAACGGTGCGCTCAGTACCCTGCCGGCGAGCGAACTCGGTACAGCGGCGATCAGTGCCGCCCTTGGGCGCGCCGGGGTTTCGCCCGAAGAGGTCAGCGAAGTCGTGATGGGCCAGATTCTCACCGCAGGCACCGGGCAGAATCCTGCGCGCCAGGCTGCAGTCGGCGCCGGAATTCCGTTCGAAAGAACCGCGCTGGTGCTCAACCAGTTGTGCGGGTCAGGCCTTCGTGCTGTGGCCGCGGGCTATCAGGCCATCCGCAGCAGGGATGCCGATATCGTAGTCGCTGGCGGCCAAGAGAGCATGAGCCGAGCGCCGCACTGTGCACACCTTCGGGACGGGCAGAAAATCGGCTCCCTGGAGATGATCGACAGCATGCTGACTGACGGCCTGCTCGATGTCTTTCATGGCTATCACATGGGCAACACGGCAGAGAACGTCGCGGCGCAGTTTGGCATCTCCCGCGAGATGCAAGATGCCTTTGCCGCCGGTTCTCAGCAAAAGGCTGAGGCGGCACACAAGGCTGGCCGCTTTAGCGAAGAGATTGCACCCGTGACGGTTAAAGGCCGCAAAGGCGACACCGTGGTGGATACCGATGAGCATCCTCGCCACGGCACCACGGTCGAGAGCCTTTCCGGCTTGCGCCCGGCCTTTGACAAAGCGGGCAGTGTCACTGCCGGCAATGCCTCGGGCCTCAACGATGGCGCAGCGGTAACTGTTTTAATGAGCGCTGCTGAAGCTGCTGATCGCGGCATCACGCCGCTTGCCCGCATTGTTTCCTGGGCCACTGTCGGTGTAGACCCCAGCATTATGGGGACCGGTCCTATCCCGGCCAGTACGGTCGCGCTTGAGAAGGCGGGCTGGACCATCGATTCTCTTGAGCTTGTAGAAGCGAACGAGGCTTTTGCCGCCCAGGCATGCGCGGTCAATCAGGAGATGGCCTGGAATCCTGAGATCGTCAACGTTAACGGCGGTGCCATTGCGCTGGGCCATCCCATTGGGGCGTCGGGTGCTCGGGTGCTGACGACGCTGCTCTACGAGATGAAGCGCCGTGAGGTGCACCGGGGTCTTGCGACGTTGTGTATCGGGGGCGGCATGGGTATCGCGATGTGCGTCGAGCGTGCCTGATCTCCCATTGAATCTGATTTAAGACACCACACAATCACAGTAAAGAGTAAAAGAGGACAAAACAGATGTCACACACAGCAATCGTGACCGGCGGAACCCGCGGCATCGGTGCCGCGATTTCAGTGGCCCTGAGCGAAGATGGCCATAAGGTCGCGGCGACTTATGCCGGCAATGACGAAGCTGCCGAGGCATTCAAAACCGAAACGGGGATCAGCGTGTATCGCTTTGACGTTGCGGATTTTGATCAATGCTCCCAAAGTGTTGCAAAGATCGAGACGGATCTTGGTCCAATCAACATTCTGGTCAACAATGCTGGTATCACGCGGGACGGCACACTGCACCGCATGGACTTTGAGCAGTGGAACGCCGTCCTCCAGACTAACCTCTCGTCCTGCTACAACATGTGCCGCAACGTGATCGACGGTATGCGTGAGCGTGGTTTTGGCCGCATCGTCAACATCGGGTCGGTCAACGGTCAGGCAGGCCAGTACGGTCAGGTGAACTATGCCGCTGCCAAGTCTGGAATCCACGGCTTCACTAAGGCTCTTGCTTTGGAAGGGGCAGCCAAGGGCATAACGGTTAATGCGATTGCGCCCGGATACGTCGATACTGATATGGTGCGGGCAGTTCCCGAAAAGGTGCTGGACAAGATTATCGCCACCATTCCGGTCGGCAGGCTGGGCTATGCAAGTGATATCGCCCGGGCAGTGCAGTTTCTGGTAGCCGATGATGCCACCTTTATCACCGGCTCCACTCTGTCCATCAACGGCGGCCAGCATATGTACTGATGCGTGCCGGCCGTGGCATCATGCCTCGAGGTGTTATTATTGCACCGCACAATCGTGGGGATCGACAGCCACCATGCGCACCATCAAAAAGTACCCTAACCGGCGGCTTTACGATACGGAAGTCAGCCGCTACATCACGGTCTCGGACCTGCGTCAGCTCATCATAGAGGGCGAAGAGTTTGAGGTGGTCGATGTCGCCAGTGGTGATGACCTCACCCGGATGGTTCTGCTGCAGATCATCAATGAGCAGGAAAGCGGCGGCCAACCGCTTTTCACCACGGAGATCCTCACGCATCTGATCCGTTTTTACGGAGGCAGTACGCAGAAGATGTTTACCGATTACCTCAACCGCAGCCTCGAACTTTTTGTCGAGCAGCAGCAGGTGTATCAAGACCGCCTCACCGAGTTTCTCGGCCAGACTTCTGTGGGCATGATGTCAGAGATGGCCAAACGCAATCTCGAAACCTGGCAGGATGTGCAGCAGAGTTTTATGCGCTCTGCGGGTCTCGTGAAGGATGCCCCAGACAGTTCATCGCGCCGCGCTGAGAAGCCCGCCAAAAAACCCACCAAAGACTGATATGTCTCCGCCGAACCGATCTGCTAGCCGCAGTGGAGGCCAGATCCTGGTCGATGCGCTTTGCGCGCAGGAAGTAAAGCACGTCTTCTGCGTCCCCGGTGAAAGTTATCTTGCTGCGCTTGATGCGTTGCACGACGCGCCAGGGATCCGAACGGTGGTTTGTCGGCAGGAGGGCGGTGCCGCGATGATGGCCGAGGCCAGTGCAAAACTGACGGGCCGGCCGGGGGTCTGTTTTGTAACACGTGGCCCCGGGGCGACCAACGCGGCCTCCGGTATTCATGTCGCCGCGCAGGATTCGACCCCGGTCGTGCTGCTGATCGGCCAGGTCAGCCGCGACACGCTTTGCCGCGAGGCCTTTCAGGAAATCGACTACACCCACTTTTACGGCCCGCTTGCCAAGCATGTCGAGCAGGTCCACGACGCCGCCCGTCTGCCCGAGGTAATGAGTCGTGCCTTTCACACGGCCTGCAACGGCCGGCCGGGACCGGTCGTAGTGGTTTTGCCAGAAGATATGCTTCAGGAGTCTGCTGACGTTGAGGACCTTCCTGCCCGCCAGCAGCTTCAGTTATCGCCCGACGCTTCGGACATGGAACGTTTTGCCCAGTTACTGACACGAGCCAAACGTCCGATGCTGCTTGCCGGCGGGCGCAACTGGGATGCACCCTCGCGTGCTGCACTGCACGAATTTGCTGAACGCTGGCAACTTCCGGTAGCGGCCGCCTGGCGTTATCAGGACGTATTTGATCATGCCGATCCGCACTACATTGGTGATGTGGGTATCGGCATCAACCCGCAACTGTCGGACGCGCTGATAAACGCGGATTTGGTGATTGCCCTGGGGGTACGCCTTGGTGAAGTCACCACACAGCATTACAGCCGGTTCAAGGTCCCGATGCCGGATCAGCAACTGGTGCATATCTATCCGGGTGCAGAAGAACTTGGGCGTGTCTACTACCCCACGCTCGCGATCACGGCGCTTGCTCCTGCGTTTGCGCTCACACTTTCGGATATTGCGGCGCCCACCGTACTGCCGTGGGCAAAAGAAACCGGGCGTTTGCACGAGGAATATCTTCGCTGGAGCACCCCGGGAGATGCGCCGGGCGAGATCGATCTGGCGTCAGTGGTGAGCGAACTCAGCGACACTGTCGATGACGATGCCATCATTTGTAACGGCGCCGGTAACAATACCGGCTGGCTGCATCGTTTCTTTCGTTTTCGCGAGGGCGGCCGGCAGCTCGCATCTACCAGCGGCTCCATGGGTTACGGCCTTCCGGCGGCCGTGGCAGCAGCACTTGAGCATTCGGACCGTCAGGTCATTGCCATGACGGGCGATGGCGATATCCAGATGACGAGTCAGGAGTTGGCCACGGTGGTACAGGAAGGTTTATCGATCGTTGTGATCGTGGTTAATAATGGGATGCTAGGCACCATCCGCATGCACCAGGAGATGCATTACCCTGGCCGGACCCGGAATACCGATCTGCACAATCCGGACTTCTTGGCACTTGCCGGGGCTCACGGTTTTGCTGCTGAGCGCGTAACTCAGACTGCTGAATTTGGTCCAGCTCTTCGTCGCGCGCTGGCGGCATCAGGCAGCACGCTGATTGAGCTCGTTACCGACGCGGAAGCGATTGCCCACACCGCCACATTGAGCGAGATCCGGACCCGATCAACGTCGTAACCGGCCGAGCCAGGTTCAGGGACACCGAGATGAGTGAAACGTTTACAAAGGCGCTGAGCGACGCTGTTGATGACTTTGCCAAAGAGCGTGACTGGGAGCAGTTTCATTCTCCCAAGAATCTCTCGATGGCGTTGATGGTCGAGGCGGCTGAACTGGCCGAACACTTTCAGTGGCTGACCGCGCGTCAGAGTGGGGAACTTTCGCCCGAGCGTCTCGACGAGGTCGCAGAGGAACTCGCCGATGTGCTTATTTATACGCTGCGTCTTGCGTCGCGTCTGGATGTGGATATCGAGACGGCAGCATGGGCTAAGTTGGAAAAGAACCGACGTAAATACCCGGTGGAGAAAGCCCGAGGTACCGCAAAAAAATACACCGAGCTCTAGCTCGCCCGCCTACGAATCGAAGGCTTGCGCGTAGCGCTCGCGCAGCACATTTTTCTGCACTTTCCCCATCGCGTTACGCGGCAGGGAATCCACGGTAAAAATCCGTCTAGGGACCTTGAATCCCGCCAGTTGAGTCTTGAGTTGGGTGATCACAGCATCAGGATCGACAACAGCGCCCGGCAGTGGACAGATCACCGCCACCAGCCCCTCGCCGAGGTCTGCATGGGGTACCCCGATCACGGCGGTCTCGTTGACACCGTCAAACACATCCATCGCATCTTCAATTTCTTTAGGGTAGACATTCAAGCCGCCGCTGATCACAAGGTCTTTTTCCCGCCCGACAATCCGGACCCGCCCTTGTGCATCCATCGTCGCCAGGTCGCCGGAGATGAAAAATCCGTCATCGGTAAATTCGCTGGCGGTTTTTTCCGGCATCTGCCAGTAGCCTTTGAAGACATTCGGACCGCGCATCTGCAGGACCCCGGTCTCGCCGGTGGCCACGGTGCGGTGCTCGGCATCGCAGACCCGCAGGGTGACCTCGGGCAGGGCGAAGCCCACAGTTCCGGCGATCCTTTCTCCCTCAAGCGGGTTCGAGGCGATCATACTGGCCTCGCTCATCCCATATCGTTCCAGTATTCGGCGCCCCGTGTGAGCAAAGAAAGCCTCGAAAGTTTGCGCCAGCAACGGCGCCGAGCCGCTGATAAATAGCCGCATGTGTTGGCAAAGGTCGCGGGTGAATTTTGGCGCGTCCAACAGCCGCGTATAAAAGGTAGGCACCCCCATCATTACGGTGACCGAGGACAGTTGCCGGATCACTTCATCGGAATCAAAACGGGGTAAAAATCGCATCGGGATACCGCGCAGCATCGCGCAATGCACGGCGACATACAAGCCGTGGACATGATAGATCGGCAGGGCATGCAGCAGCACATCGTTTTCGGTGAAACCCCAAAGGTCGATCAGCGTGAGTGCATTGCTGGAGAGATTGCCGTGGCTCAGCATAGCACCCTTGGAGCGCCCGGTGGTCCCCGAGGTATAGATGATCGATGCAATATCGTCCGCACCAAGTTCGACAACAGGCGTGTACGGATCTGCCTCAGCCACTGCATCGATCAAAGTGCCCTCGCCGTTACTTCCGAGCGTTAGCAGGGTGGCCCTAACTGCCGAAGCGCTTTTCTGCAGCGCCGATGCGTTCTTAGGTCCCACCACAAAAAGTCTAGGCGTGGCGTCATTTAGAAAATAGGCAAGTTCGGTCGGGGTATACGCCGTGTTCAGCGGGACAAAAATGGCGCCGAGCCGAAGCGTCGCAAGATACAACAGCAGAACTTCGGGGGACTTATCGACTTGGGCGAGGAGCCGCTCACCCGCCTGCAGGCCAAGACGCCGCAAAGCCCCAGCGTAATGTGCAGTGAGATCGTCGATCTCACTGTAATACCGGGTATCCCCCTCTGGCGTCACCAGCCAAGGGGCTTTGGGGTCAGCGGGGAAATGTCGGCGTAGCAGCTCGTAAAGATTGTCGTTCAAACGCCACTCTGTGAGGTTTTGTCAAAGCGCAATTTTAGCCGGATCAGCCAAAAACCGCTGCGGACCGGTACACTTGATCAACATCTGGGATAACGGCGGTGGCCGGAAGATCTTTGGGCAACCACGGATGAAAAAAGAACTCGCGTGTCTGGTGATTCACGGGATCGGTCGGCAGAAGCCTGACTTTGCCGACGGCCTCGTCGCGGGGGTTTCAGCCCAACTGCATACGCTTGGTCATGACCCCGAAGTGGTGGCGTGGCAGTCGGTTTATTGGGATGACATTCTGCGCCCGGCGCAGGATGCCTACCTGAAAGCGGCCTATCAGAGCGCTGATCTCAATGCTCGGGCCGTTCGAACACTTCTGCTGCACGCACTGGGTGATGCCGCCGGTTACCGGCAGCTGCCGTCGGGCAGAAGCCGTGGCGGCGAAGAGACCATCAGCTATCGACGTATCCATGAACGCGTAAGAGATGCAGTACGTTCTTTGTATCGTGAGCCGCTGGCCGGCCGGCCGGTGCCACTTGTGGTCGTCGCCCACTCTTTCGGCGGACACATTCTTTCGAACTACATCTGGGATCGTCAGCGGCGGCCAGACAAGCGTTTGTCGTCTTTTGAGCGCATGAATTGGTTGAGCGGCTTCATCACTTTTGGTTGCAATATTCCACTCTTCACTTTTGCCTGCACGGAAGTGGTGCCGATCCGCTTTCCCCCACCCCGGTTGCCGGCGCACCTCAAGCGCAATGCACGCTGGCTGAATTTTTTTGACCCCGATGATGTTCTTGCCTGGCCGCTGAAATCAATCAATGCGGCTTATGCTGATGTGGTGCATAGCGACGAACGCATTCACGTGGGCGGCCCGGTGACTGGCCGGACGCCGGCAGCCCATCTTGCCTACTGGGATGACAGAAGGTTCGCCCGGCAGGTCGCAAAGTTTTTGGACACCCTGCTTTAATCCGGAAGCTCTCATCGTGCATCACGGAAGGTGTATCGGACGGTCCAATTTCCCACGTTTCGTGTGATGGCCGTCACTGATGAAACGGGTGCGCTCTAGCATGATGCTACTCACGATATTCAGATAACCGTGAGTGGGAGATTAGAAAATGGAAATCATGGAACACCAGAGATTAGACGCAGAGAATACGTTTGCGATGATTACGGAACTGATCGAGATCGGTGTGCCCGTACAAAAGCTGCATCAGCAGGGTCTTACCGACTTTGACTTTGAGTATGTCGAGATGCATCCGGAGGATGGCCTGTGGTCGAATCCTTTCGACTGAGCCGGTCATGCCGCCGGGTGTGATCGAGGCATCGCAGTGTTTCCTTTAAATTCGGGCATTTGCCTGTCATTTATGCCCCACCTTGATGCAAAATGGCGTCAGCTGATGCCAGCGAGGCACGAGGAGATATGACGACAGAATTGCTTGAACAGGCGCAGTCCCTACAGGAGCGCACAGTGGCCCTGCGCCGAGAAATCCACCAGCATCCCGAACTCGGCCTGCACTTGCCTAGAACGCAAAAGGCAGTGCTCGATTCGTTGCAAGGCCTGGATCTTGACATCCAGTTGTCGAAAAACACCAGCGGCATCGTCGCGACACTGCACGGCGCAAACCCGGGTCCGGCGGTCCTGTTGCGCGGCGACATGGATGCGTTGCCCATGCCGGAAGAGACCGGTCTGCCTTTTGCATCGGCCGAGCAGGGCTGCATGCATGCCTGCGGGCATGACGCTCATACCGCCATGCTGGCGAGTGCGGCCCATTTGCTCTATCAACACAGGGAGCGGATCAGTGGCAGCGTGCGGTTTATGTTTCAGCCAGGTGAAGAGGGGCCAGGCGGGGCCAAGCCGATGCTCGACGAAGGCCTTCTCGATGCCGACGGCGCGCCGCAAGCTATCTTTGCTTTGCACGTTGAGCCGGAACTGTCAGCCGGCACCATCGCTTGTCGTACGGGACCAATACTCGCGGCGGTCGATACCGTGTTTGCCCGTCTCACCGGAAAAGGGGGCCACGGTTCAATGCCGCACAACGCACTTGACCCGACGCCTGTCGCTTGTGAAGTCGTGCAGGCGATCCAGACGATGGTCACAAGACGTTTTGATGTGTTTGATCCCGTGGTGGCAACCGTCGGCCGAATCCAGTCGGGTACCACCAACAACGTGATTCCCGAATTCGCGGAGATGGAGATCACTCTGCGCTCACTGTCAGTACAAGCGCGCGAGCGCCTGGCAAAAGGGGTGGAGCAGTTGGTACGTCAGATCCCCGCCGCACATGACCTTGAAGTCACCTTTGAAATTGAAAAGGGCTACCCCCCGACGGTGAACCATGACAGCGGAGCGCAGGCGGTGGCGCGGGCGGCTAAAGCCGTGCTCGGTGAGGAGCAGTATCTGCAGATGCCGACCCCCTGGATGGGGGCCGAGGATTTCTCCTACCTGCTCGAACGCTTCCCTGGCGCTTTTGTTTTTCTCGGCGCCGCGCCGCTGGACGGTGAGCCCCAGGCCTGTCATTCGTCAAGAATGCGTCTTAACGAGGCGGCATTTCCCGCGGGTGTGGCGATGTACGCCGCGCTCGCCCTACAGGAACTTGCCGACAAGCCAATGTGAGACCGCTTGGGTTTTGTCCCAGGCGTGGGCCGAGCTCCGAGGGGATATGACATTTCCATGAAGAATTGTTGACTGTCGCCCCAAGGAGCGTTCTAATGAACCAAGGTCGAAAATGCAGAGTGTCTAGAGTTTAGAAGACCAAAAACGGATGCTTGAAATGTAATGAGCGTTAGTCGCTTAAGCCGCAAGATTAACCGGGCATAGTCGATGCGGTCCCCCAGAATCGATGCTCTGGTTCTCGCCGCGGGGCGCTCGCTTCGAGCAGGAGGCCCCAATAAACTTTTACTCCCTTGGCAGGATAAAGCGGTTGTTGCGCATGCTGTTGATGCTGCGCTGGCGTCGCGGGTCAGCACTGTTCATGTGGTGACGGGCCACGAACCTGCCCCTCTGCAGGAGGTGCTGCAGGGGCGGGACATAAACTGGATTCACAATCCGAAATATCACAGCGGCATCAGCACCTCCATCAGCGCGGGTGTGACTGAGTTGCCCGATCAACTCGATGGCATGGTGCTCTGTCTTGGCGACATGCCATGGGTGAGCGATCGACAGATCAACCGCTTGATCGATGGCTTTCATCCGGACGCGGTTCGCGTTGCCTGTTTTGGCAAACGCCGGGGACACCCGGCGCTCTTCCCCCGTGCCTGGTTTGGCAAACTGCTTGCCTTAACAGGAGATGATCTTGCCCGGTGTCTCTTTGATCATCTTGCCTCAGCCGTTGTCGAAGTGCCCATGGCAAACGATGCGGTCCTGCGGGATGTTGATTACGAAGAGGACCTGATGTCAACGCCAGTTGGTATGATTGCGCAATAATCAATTACGCGGCGGTGTTGATCGCCGACGGCCTGTCTTCAGATGAAGGACCTCAAACTCATATTCAGAAACTTCGAAAAGACCTTGCGAAACGCTGCCTGGTTCGACGACGGCTGGGAGATCTATAACCGGGGTGTCTATCTCCAACTTTACAAAACTAACTGGTACAACCAGAACCAGGGCGGGATACATTTCGAAACTTATATCGAAGCGCCCCAGGTAAAGAAGAAGAGCTTCCCGATCTGCTTTCATGCCGAAGAGGAGTGTCCTGCTCAGCAGACCTTTATCAGTCGATTCCTCGAGTCCCATGGCGACGAGATCAGGGGTTGGAAGGGCTATCGGGTACAGGGAGACGGTTACCGTGTCTGCCAGCGCGAGCTGCCGCTCAACACCAAGAATTTGGAACAGCGCCTCGTTGAAGAGTTCAACCGGCTACGCCAGCTCGAGGTGGGTATAGATCAAGCTCTGCAGGACATCCAGGGCTGAGCTATCCTCAAGATTCCCCCCAAATAGGACACTTTTCAGGCATTACGTGGGATCCGCTAAGAGCCCCTGTATCGATATTTGCGACTTTCGTGGCCCGAAAGGGTGGTGTCTGGGTTGTGCGCGCACCCGTGACGAATGTCGGAAGTGGAAGGCGATGAAGCCCTACGCTCAGACCCTGCTGATTAAGGAACTGGGAAGAAGAAAAAAGAAAATTGCGATTCAGCAGCGCTAATCCCGGATTTTGCTGGCAGCGGCCGCAGTTTGCAGAAAATAAGGTTAGTTTTAGCCGTAATCAAACCGAAAACGCGGAAATTTCTTTTTAATTTATTGAAATTATCCCTCTGAATTCGGGGATTGATTTTTCTTATCCCAGGGATAACGAGATAGTCTTGGAGAAATCATTTCTCCGGGAGTATGTTAATTCCACTCACTAATTTGGAGGGGTATTTCTAATGTCTAACCGCGAAAATATCATGCGGCACCTCAATATCGTCGGCCAGTTGCAGCCGGCGCTACATCAGCCGCAGCACGCTCCAACTGGCGATATGATCGATAACGCCCACTTTCGGGCCTATACGCGCGCTTCTCACGATGTTGGAGGTGAGGCGGATATTCCGATTACATGGGAAGAGAAAGAAGAGGAGATCTGGGAGCACAACACTTTTGTCACCTGTGAAGTCCTTGCGTGGCGTGGCGTCTGGAACGCCGAAGAGCGTAGGCGCCGCCAGAACGTCGATGTTGGACAGACGATCTATCTTGGCCTGCCCTACTACGGACGTTGGCTGATGACAATCGCGCTGATCCTTGTCGATAAACAGCACGTGAAACTGACAGAACTGATAGATAAGGTAGAGGAAGTTAAGCAGCGCGCAAAGAAACAGGACGGTCAACTTTATGACGCGAAGGGGCACGATTTATGAGCAAGAGTCACCACGTAGAAAAAGCCACTGGGGTCGGTGATCCACAGTGCTTCAAAGGGGAAGCGCCCCCACCGAAGTTCAATGTGGGCGATAAGGTACGAATCCGTAACCTGCCAGATATCTTTTATACGCGATCTCAGATGTATCTGCGAGAAGCTGAGGCCACGGTCGTGAAACTGGTCTACGAAAGCCCGCCAGCAGAAGACGAAGCCTGGGATAACACCGATAGCCCGGAGTGGTTCTATAGCCTGCTGTTCAAGCAGACCGATCTTTGGCCTGATTACCCGAAGAAATTCGAGGCGGATACTTTGGAGACAGAACTTTCCGAGCGATGGCTGGAAGGACTCTGAGGTCGATCAGAAGACAATTAATTATCAGGAAGTGAAACGAGGAAAACGGCATGTCAAATTCAGATAACCATGACCATGACCATGGCCACCGACCCCCGGCTCCTATGGTCGACGAGGTTAGCGACTTTGAAGCACTAGAAGTTGCGGTCCGCGAACTCTGCATAGAAAAAGGACTGTTCACCCAAGATGACCATAACGAGTGGACGGAGTACATGCATACACTAGGCCCGCTCCCAGCAGCAAGGCTGGTTGCGAAAGCATGGCTAGATGACGATTACAAACAGTTGTGTATCGATGACCCGGTCAAGGCGAGCCTGGAAGTTGGCATTGACTGGATTACCAGCATGCCCTCCAACTTTGGCACTCCAAGCGATTACTGTAACCCGAGGATTCTGGTTGATGCCCCGAAGCTGAAACACGTAGTGGTCTGCACGTTGTGTTCGTGCTATCCAAGACCGATTCTGGGTCAGTCTCCGGAGTGGTATCGGACGCCGAACTACCGTCGCAGAATGGTACGGTGGCCCCGGCAGGTATTGTCAGAGTTCGGCCTGCAGTTACCCGAAGATGTCGAGATCCGGGTTGCAGACTCCAATCAGAAAACTCGCTACGTGGTCATGCCCGTACGACCTGAGGGAACTGACGGCTGGAGTGAGGATCAGTTGGCAGAAATCGTCACTAGGGATTGCCTGATTGGCGTTGCACAGCCACACCCGGACCGTAAGGTTGATGACAAACGACCCGTCATCTCCGCAATTCATCCCTACGGCCACTAGAGTCCAGCCATGACTAAACCTGTCTCTTTACTGGAGAAGATCGGGAAGGAAGGCCGGGTCTGGGGAGACCTCTGTGATCAATATGGGGTAGATAACCCGGATCCGCCGTGGCGTGTCCTGTTGGAGAGTACGTGTGAGGTGCTGAACGAAGGATCGTGTGTGCTGCCCACACTTGAAAGAAGAGACGAGGAAGACGACTTGGTCGATTCGCACTACCAACACATTCCACACCCTGAACGGCAGTTGCTGGCGCTTGCGCACTCAATGATTCTTCGCGGAGTTATTACGGAAGAAGATCTTGAAAAGCATATGAAGACCGTGACAGCACGACTGAATGCAGCATAGTAGATGTGACATAGAGGCAATAAACAATAACCAGACAACGAGTTGCAAGGAGATTTCTATAGACACCTGGCTTTAAGCACGAAAACTAATTTCAATAAGGAGGAGGAAGCATAGACATGAAAAAACAGTTATCACAGGAAGGTAAGTTTCTCGCTGCGAAAGCAAAATCGCAGGCGATTGAAGACGACATTCTGGATGAAGAAGAGGCCCAGTTTGTAGATGGCGGACCGGTTGATGAAAACGGACTCCCGTTAAATGCCAAGGATTTTGGAGACCAGATTGATGATCCGTTCCTCAAGATAAACTCGGATCCGCTGTTTGGCGGCTTTCTCGGGACGGGGATTAGTCGTCGCTCAGTGCTCCAGACCGGCGCCGCACTGGCAGGTGCTGGCCTTGGCCTTGGCAGCATGCCTGCTTTCGGCAAAAAGGCATTCGACCCTGTCGTCAACATCTGCTACATCCCGATCACGGATGCGGCAGCGCTCTTGGTCGCGCATGAACTGGGCTTCTTCAAAGAAGAGGGGATCGAGTCCAAGCGCCCAACTCTGATAAGAGGATGGTCTCCGCTTGTTGAGGCGTTCGCGGCCCACAAGTTCAACCTGACCCATATGCTCATTCCGATCCCGGTCTGGATGCGGTACAACAACAAGTTTCCCGTGAAGATTACTGCCTGGGACCACAGCAACGGTTCGGCAATTGTGGTCAATCCGGAAATCAAGACACCCGCAGACTTCGGGGGTAAGCAGTTTGCCGTTCCTTACTGGTATTCGATCCATAACATTGTTTCCCAGAAGATCATGAAGGAAGCAGGGATCACACCCGTGATCCGGGCGCAGGATGCGGCCTTGGCATCTAACGAATGTAACTTCCAGGTGCTGGCGCCGCCTGATATGCCGCCCGCACTGGCTGCTAAGAAGATCGACGGTTACTGTGTTGCCGAGCCGTTCAACGCACTCGGTGAGATCAAAGCCGGCGGTAAGGTGCTGAGATTTACCGGTGACGTATGGAAAGGGCATCCCTGCTGTGTCGTGGTCATGCATGAAGATGATGCGATGGATCCCGACCGCGCGGCGTGGGCTCAGGGTGTGCACAATGCTATCGTTAAGGCCCAGCTCTACACCGGGTCAAACCGCAAGGAAATTGCGCAGCTGCTGTCGCGCGAGGGTAAGAAGTACTATCCCTTCCCAAGCAAGGTAGTGGAGCGTGCGATGATGTTCTACGATCCGGCGTACTACAACAATCCTGCGGCGATCCGTCACACCGATTGGGGGCAGAACAGGATCGATTTCCAGGCGTGGCCTTATCCGTCTGCAACGAGGCTGGTCGTGAACGAGCTCAAAAACGAAACACTGGTTACAGGCGATCGCACCTTCCTTGATACCCTGGATCCGGAGTTTGTCATCAACGATTTGGTGCAGTACGAATATGTAAGAAACTCGTTGCTGGCCAATCCGACATGGAAAAACGATCCGAGTGTGCCGAAAGGAGATAACCCCTTCGAGCGCGAAGAGATTCTGGAAATCTAACCCATTAAAACCTGACGACCCCGGGGCTCCCGGGGTCGTCAGGATTAAACCCTTATATTAGGAGAGAAGAAGTTATGGAAAATCAAGTTACTCAAGACCGCTTCCAGTCCGTACAGGATGTACCTGTTCTGGCGAGTAAAGGTTTGCAGTTGGTTGCTGCTTTTGCATTGGGCGCTACTATCCTTTTCGCGGCCGCTTTTGCACAGTCTTCAGCGGTACACAATGCGGCCCATGACATGCGCCACTCACAGGGGTTTCCCTGTCACTAAACCGACTTCAATGGTTCTAAACGGTTTAGATGTTATTTCGTAGGATAGTTGTTATCGCGTTGTTGTCTGGTCTGGCTGGGGGCCTTGCCCTCAGCCTGGCTCAGCGCTGGCAGGTAATTCCGATTATCGTCGCAGCAGAGCATCTGGAAAGCCAGAAAGCCGAAGTGGCGAGTTCCGAGTCCTCGGAGCATTCGGGTCACGATCATGACCATGAGGAATGGGGGCCCGAGGATGGACTCGAGAGAATACTCTTCACAGTTTTATCAAACGTTCTCACCGCGATCGGATATGCGTTGCTGCTGGTAGCACTCGGGGCAGCGGCTTCGATCAAGTTTGGGAGAGCCCGGATGAGCTTTACGTCAGGCCTCGCCTGGGGACTGGGGGGCTTCATCGCATTTTTCGCCGCGCCCTCGCTCGGAATTCTGCCGCAACTCCCCGGGGTGGCCGGCGCAGCGCTTGAGTCCCGGCAGTTCTGGTGGGTCGCGACAGTGCTATGCACCGGTACGGGGCTCTTTCTGGCCCACGTCCTCAAAACCCACTGGCGATGGGTTGGGGCTGTGGTACTTATAGTGGCCCCGCACTTTTTTGGAGCACCTCAAGCAGATGATCTCTACGTGGGACACACCGCTGAGGTTGCTGCGCAGCTCTCGGAACTTTCCGGAGCGTTTCTTGTTGCGACCGCCGTCAGCTCGCTGGTCATGTGGCTTGTGGTCGGCAGCTGTACCGGCTTGGGCCTGCATCGCTTCCTGTCGAAAGAGACTTAGAGGAGAGACCGGATTCGCCATCGCTGGGATGTCCCTGCGAAACCCGTTTTGTGCATACGCCACCGAAGTTCGGGCCAAGCGTTCGGTCTAATATTAGACAAGCGTACGCGCAGGATTGATTTTTCCTATACTGCTCATCCGTTTTTCATCTCGTAAACGGCCACCACAAGCGGCCCTTGTCTCGTAGACTCTCTGTGTTGAGATGCTCTTCATCTTTTAATGATGTTTCGCAGATATGAATTACAGGAATTTCACTGACCCAAAGGACTCTTCGGCGTACACTGATCAGGTAGCGTAATGGCAAATAAACTTTCTATCGTTTGTGTATCTGGAACACTGGAAAAACTGCAGATGGCCTCAATGGTTGCGTCGGTTGCTGCAGCAAGCGGTGATGAGGTCACTGTGTTCTTCTCGATGAACGCGTTGCAGTATTTCACAAAGGACAATGCCGAGTTGGCGGCGCCGGAGGAAGGCGAGTTCGGCCGGCTAATTGAAACAGAGGGTGTGCCTGCTTTTCGTAAACTTTTTGAGCAAGCGGCGGACCTGGGAGATGCCAAACTGCTGGCGTGTTCCATGGCGCTGGATCTCATGAAAATCACTCCCGAAGACCTGACCCTTGAGTTCGGTCCGGCTACCGGGCTTACCGCTTTTCTGTCTGACGCAGAAGACGGCAGACTTCTTTCTTTTTAACCCTATTTAGGCCGAGTTTACTAGTCAGGAGATAAATTATGTCGGACACCAAAGTCGTTGATGCGCGAAATACCTTTTGCCCGGGTCCATTGATGGAGTTGATTTCCTTCATGAAGCGCGCAGAGGTCGGTGATCAGCTGGAGTTGCTCTCGACTGATGAAGGTTCGGCGAATGATGTGCCCCAGTGGATAGCTAAAGTAGGTCATGAGCTCGTCAGCAGCGAAAAGATCGAGGATATATGGCACATTACCGTAAAGAAGATAAAGTAAGCTAGAACAGGGTTTAGTGTTCGTGATTCTGGAGTCAGGTCAATGAAGATTTTATTTGTCGGCGGGGGCATGGGCGGCACTATCGCTGCCAATAACGTGGCGAGGCGACTCTCCCGGGAAATGAGAGAAGGGAAGGTCGAGATCACCATGTTGTCCGCTACTGATCAGCATTGGTACCAACCCGGTTTGTTGTATGTTGCCTTCGGGAAAATGGGAATGAACGATATCGTTCGGGAGCAGTCCAGCCTGCTTGAACCCGGTATCCAGTTTTTTGTGGATCCCGTCGAAGAATTTGAACTGGCCCATAATAAGGTCAGAACTAAAGGTGGCGTGGTCCACGACTACGACATGCTGGTGATCGCCACAGGCTGTGAAGTCGTCTATGACGAGGTGCCTGGACTCGAGGAAGTTTCGGAGACCCCGTATACCCGCGAGGGCGCGACTCGTATGTTCAAGCGCCTGCGCGATTTCGAAGGTGGCAAAGTTGCAGTGGTAGTTGGTGTTCCGCACAAGTGTCCGATCGCCCCAATCGAAATTACCTTCATGCTTCATGAGTTTTTTGAAAAGCGCGGTATTCGTGACAAGGTGGAACTGCAATACACCTACCCCATCGCCCGGATCCACAATATTGAGAACATTGCAAAGTGGGCGGTTCCTGAGTTCGAAAGAATGGAGGTCGACTACGAAACTTTCTTCAACATGAAGGAGGTCGATGTCGAGAACAGGATCGTGCACAGCGAAGAGGGGACCGAAAAAGAGTTTGACCTTCTGGTCACGATTCCTCCGCATCGGGGCATGAAGGTGATCGAGGAAAACAATCTTGGAGAAGGCGGATGGATTCCGACAGATCGCTATTCGCTGCAGATGGAAGGCCAGGACAATGTTTACGTGCTGGGCGATACCAGTAATCTTCCCATCAGTAAAACCGGTTCCACTGCGCACTTTCAGAGCGAAGTCATCGGTGAGAATATTGCGTCGATTTTCCGTACGGGCTCGGCGACTCGTGAATACGACGGGAAGGTCTATTGCTTTATCGAGGCCGACCAGGATCGCGCAACAAATGCCTGCTTCAACTACATCGATCCCCCTGAGATCAAGGCGCCGACCAAGTCGATGCACATGCTGAAGATGTCTTACAACCAGTGGTACTGGTCTTCCGCCCGCGGTCTGCTCTGATCATTGCTAGAGCCCGATGCACGTACCCCAGATCTGAAAATTACGATGACTAACCCAGATAATCCGGCTTCCTCGAGCCAAGTCCCAGACCTCGCCAAACTTATCGAACTGGCTGCAGCCATCTCGTCTGCGCAGGATGCGATGACCGATGATATTGTTACCCGTCTCGCCAGTGCTATGGGGGAAGGCATGATTCTGATGGATCGGCTTACTCGAAATCAGGGCCTGATGTCGCTGCTGCAGGCGCTCAATCAACCCGCTGTCCAGGATAGTCTTGAGTGTCTTGCCGAGGCGCTTCGTTCGGGATCGGTGATCGATGCGGTGAACGCAAAGACACCGAAAACTGGCGGCTATGGCGGACTGTTGCGGATGGCAAAAGATCCCGACGTCCAGGATGCTATCTACACGCTTGCGAGAGTGGTTAAGGGGATGAACCCGGACGGCGCGCCGAAGAGCTGATACCCGCTTTGGGCTGTCTATGCTTTGCCTATTCTGGAGTTGGAATCAAGCCAGGATGATCTTCAGGCCGGTGTCCCGGAGCGTTCCAGAGAAATCTACGATCAACCTCGCGGATACTGATGTCATTGATGCTGGCCTCGCGTCTTCGCATCAGGCCTTCATCAGAGAACTCCCAGAGTTCATTGCCGTATGACCGGCACCACTGCCCATCTTCGTCATGCCACTCATACTGGAAGCGGACCCCGATTCGATTGTCCGAAAACGCCCAGAGTTCCTTGATGAGTCGGTAATCAAGCTCCCGTTGCCACTTGCGGGTCAGAAATTCGACGATCGCACTTCGCCCTTGAAAATGGTCGGAACGATTTCTCCACACGCTGTCTTCTGTGTACGCAAGACTGACCTTTTCAGGGTCACGGGTGTTCCAGGCGTTCTCCGCCATCCGCACTTTCTGGGCCGCAATAGAACGATCAAAGGGCGGCTTTAGGTCGGTTGGTTTCATGATTGGTTTATCCTCGAAGTTCAGGAACCGGCTCGAAAGTCAGAGTATCATGAAGCCGTCAGAGAAACCCGTCCAGGGAAGTCCCATCCAAGATGATTTGATTATCGATAGGGTAAGAAAATCAGATCCAAAGCCCGCATGACCGTAAACGACCATGTTCACAGTCGTCGGTCAAGAGAGGCTTTCTTTCAGAAGGCCGTTTGAGCGTATTCATGGAACGCAAGCTAAGAACAGAATTCAGTTTAGGCGATTTGACCTGGTTTCCATCAGGAGGCTCAGTGGGGACTTTTCTGCAGCCGGCACACATGGCTGATCTGGCCGAATTTCTTCGCGATCTCGCCGTGGAGACCGAGGTCCAGGTTCTTGGAGAGGGGTCAAACACCCTCTTCAGCGGCGACCGCTTCGATGGTGTTGTGATCTATCTTGGGGACCGTTTCGGTGGGTTTGAGATCCTACCCGACCGTACCATCCGGGCCGGAGCCGGAGCCTTGATGGCTGATGTCGCGAAGAGTGCGATGGACCAGGGTCTGGATATCACATTTCTTGGCGCGGTGCCCGGCACAGTTGGTGGTGCTATCGCTGGCAATGCAGGTTTTCTCGGAAAGAGCATCTGTGACTATGTTATGCGCGCTACTGTGGTTCTTCGAGATGGGAATATCCAGACCCTAAAGCGTGCGACTTTCGCACATCCCAGAGAACGGGCGATAGCGCTGAAGGG
>JBMUHF010000390.1:0-1086 GCA_050302555.1 Arenicellales bacterium
GACAGGTCGGTGATGACTACATTGTTGGCATCAGAATGATGTTTGATGAAGCTCTCGATGGCGGTCTTCAATTTGATGAGGGCCTCAGGATCGGTGAACTGCTTGCCGACACCGGCATGATCGATTTCTTCAACATCAACCGAGGTCACTGTTCGACCAGTGTCGGGCTTGCCGCCTTAATTCCCAATATGGGCACCCCTCAGGCGCCGCATCTTCAATTTGCCGCAGAAGTAAAGCGCCATTTTGATCTGCCCGTCATGCACGCCGCCAGGATCAACGATGTTGCCACAGCACGCTACGCGATCAAAGAAGGATTGCTCGATCTGGTCAGCATGACCCGTGCCCACATTGCTGATCCCCACATCGTTGCCAAGATCATGCGGGGTGAGGAGGATCAGATCCGTCCCTGCGTCGGTATGGGTTACTGCATCGACCGGATTTACGGTGAAGGCGAGGCCCTCTGCGCACATAACCCGGCGACCGGGCGCGAGGGTGCTTTGCCGCATGTCATTAACAAAAGAAGTGAAAACACCCGAAACATCGTTGTGGTGGGAGCCGGACCGGCGGGTCTTGAAGCAGCCCGCGTAAGTGCTTCACGAGGTCATGAGGTGACCCTCCTGGAAGCCTCCGGGCTTCACGGAGGCCAGGTTAATCTTGCGGCAAAACTGCAACGCCGAAAAGAGATCCTGGGTATCACCGACTGGCTCTTTGATCAATGTGAACGACTGGGTGTCAACACGCGCTTTAACTGCTTTGCAGAAGCGCAGACAATCAAGAGCCTCTCAGCCGAGATTGTTCTGATTGCCACGGGCGGTCTTCCTCACGCAGGCTATCTCAAAGAAGGCGACGAGCATGCAGTAAGCAGTTGGGACGTCCTCTCAGGCGCCGTACCGATCGGCAAAAATGTCCTCTTTTTTGATGATAATGCGCAACACGCCGGCATGACCACCGCCGAATTTCTGGCGCAAAGCGGCTGCAGTCTTGAGTATCTGTCGCCGGAGATGATGATTGCGCCTAACATCGGCGGCAGCAACCACCCGGCCTATCTCAAAAGCCTTTACGAGAACGACGTGACGATCACCCTCA
>JBMUHF010000391.1:0-6895 GCA_050302555.1 Arenicellales bacterium
GCAATGAACGTCTTCTCCAACTGGATCATGGTTAACACCAGTAACGGCTGGCTTCAGGAGCGCTGGACCTACTGGTTCGCCACCATGGATTGGAGCGATCAGGTCGATCTTAAATAGTACCTCCTGGCGCTACCTTTGATCGCAATCCCGGTGAAACTGGGATTGCCATCAATATTTCTCGGAACCTGCACTCCCCGGGCAGTAGACAGTGCAATGAATGATCTCTGACGATGCGTAGGAAACCTAAAAGCAACTTAACTCGTGCGGTTGACGTAATAGTCATTGCAAGCGCGCTCTTTTTGGTTGGCTACGTTATTCATAAAGTTGACACCGTAATGATTTACGACTGGCACTGGGACTTTTTATGGAATTACATACTGCGATGGGATGAAGAGCAACAATCCTATAAGCCGAATCTTCTGCTAAAAGGATTGACAGCGACTTTTGGTTTAGTGATCTGGTCGATGCTTCTTGCAAGCATTATCGGAATCGTAATGGGAATCATGAGGACCAGTTCACGAATTTTCTTCCGAACTGTGAGCCGGTTGTACGTCGAATTCATTCGAAACATGCCGCCAGTAGTCTTTATCTTTGTGTTCTTCTTTTTTCTGAGTTCGCAGTTTGTACCTCTACTGGGTATCGACCGAATTTCGGTAGACGCTTCCCCGACAACCATCGCCATACTTGAAATTCTGCTGGGTCCACCGGAACTCTTCGCAAACGCTATTTCAGGCATTTTGTGCCTTGCGCTCTTTGAAGGCGCTTACATCACCGAGATTATCCGGGCCGGAATTCAGTCCATTGATAAAGGGCAATCAGAAGCTGGTAACTCTATCGGTCTCAGCCGCTTTCAGACGCTGCGCTGGATTGTGTTTCCCCAGGCTGTGCGGAAGGTAATTCCCCCTCTGACCGGGCAATTCATCACACTGATCAAGGATTCATCGATTCTAGCGCTGATCTCGATTCAGGAGCTAACCTTCCTGGCGCAGGAAGTGGCCTACTCCACTCAGTATGTGTTCGAGGTATGGTTGTTCGTTGCGGGTGTTTATTTCTGTATCTGCTATTCACTTGCCTTTTTGTTTACAAAACTTGAAAAACGATCCCGGAGCATTTATCAGAGTTGATGGGGTGCCCGGAAACGTAACTGAAGCACCCACCAACCCTAAAATTGAACATCATCAGGAGAAACCCGTGGAACAGATGATCTCACTTAAGCATGTCTCCAAATACTTTGGGGAGTTTCGTGCGCTGAACGATGTCTCTCTGGAAGTCTTGGCCGGTGAGCGTGTTGTCGTCTGCGGCCCCTCAGGGTCTGGAAAGTCCACCATGATCCGCTGCATTAATCGGCTCGAGGAACACGATGAAGGCGAGATCTGGGTCAACGGGAATCAACTCACCGAGGATGTAAAAAACATCACCGAGATCCGAAAAGATGTCGGGATGGTATTTCAGCAGTTCAACCTGTTCCCGCATCTCAGCGTTGTTGATAACCTGACCCTGGCACCGATGAAAGCCCGAGGCTTTTCCAAGAGCGACGCCACCGACCTTGCGATGACCTATCTCAACCGGGTGCATATCCCGGAGCAGGCCGCTAAGTATCCAGGTCAACTCTCCGGCGGGCAGCAGCAGCGGGTCGCCATAGCACGCAGCCTTTGTATGCAACCCAAGATCATGCTCTTCGATGAGCCGACCTCGGCACTCGACCCTGAGATGATCAAAGAAGTGTTGGATGTAATGATCGAACTTGCCGAGGAGGGAATGACGATGATCGTGGTGACCCACGAAATGGGCTTTGCAAAAAAGGCGGCAAACAAAGTCGTCTTCATGGACGAGGGTGAGGTAGTGGAATCTGCGCCCACCGAGCAATTTTTCTCCCAGCCCGAAAGCGACCGGACTAAGCTGTTCCTGTCACAGATCCTGACACACTAAATTTCGCCTCGAGCACGCCCGCCCATGAGATGCTCAATTGATCTTGGCCGTCCCGGTAAGCGCGAGGGATTTGTTCAGTTAAATTACTCGGACAACCGTCATGCATACGGCGTCATTCCCATACCGATCGGGGTCGTAGCCACTGACAACGGCGGCCCCACCGTACTGTTGACAGCAGGCAACCATGGAGATGAATACGAAGGCATCGTCATTCTGCAGCGTCTATTCCGCGACCTTGATCCAAGCCGGATCTCCGGTCGCATCATTATCATGCCGTCACTCAATCTGCCGGCGGTCCGGGTTTATCAAAGAACCTCCCCGCTTGATGGCGCCAACATGAACCGGTCGTTTGGCGCTCAGGACATTAGCGGCCCGACCCAGGAGATCGCCCAATTTGTCGAGGAGCAACTCATTGCCCAGTCAGACTACGCGATAGACCTGCACTCAGGGGGAAAGATGTGCGAATTCTCTCCCTGTGGCTATATCTATGCCGGCGGAGGAAGAAAGCGTTTGCAGGATAAGTTCAACGCCGCTCATCTATTCGGTGCGAAGTACACTGTCGTCGTTGAAGGCAGCCACGGATCCCTTTCCGCTGCCGGTGAGCGGGCTGGAGTCATCATGCTGTCTGCGGAGCTTGGAGGCGGTCGGATTCGTCGAGAAAATATCGAGATTGGCTACCAAGGCACCCTCAATACGCTGGCGGGCTGGGGTTTGATTGGTCACGCACCCGAGGAGACAAAAACCATTTTTCTTCGGAGTGGATCGGCGCCTTCATCTGTCATGAGCCCTGTTGGGGGAGTGTTTGAACCGCTGACGGATGTTGGCCAGCAGATTACAGCCGGTGATGCCGTCGGCCGGATTTATCCTCTGGATGCACTCGACCAGTCGGTAGTGACCGTCGAAGCCCAAAGCGACGGCGTCATCATCGGACAACGGACTCAAGCCTGTGTCCAGAGAGGCGACTTTCTGCTTCACCTTGGAGAATCTGTAGAAGAGTCGGCACTGCTCGAACAGTCAGACTGAGGCCCGCAGCCTTGTTACACGGCAGGTCGCATTAGCGCTGACATGAGGGGCACAGATACAGGCGGCGTCCATTTGCGGTAACCCTACGGATCTTATTGCCGCACCGATAACAATCGTGCTTATCCCGCCCGAAGATGGCAAAGCGGTATTTGCTTTTAGGGTACCCTGCTTTTCTCATTACCCGTACCGTATCCGGATGGTTCGTAACACCGCCACTTTTATAGGCCCTTACTGACAGCATCAAGGTCCGACGCGCCAGTTCGTTAATCTTTGTGCTCTCCAACTCCCGAGGTTTTGCGGCAGGATTGATACCGGCCGCAAAAAGAATTTCCGATCGGAGGTAGTTACCGAGACCCGCAAGAAATGACTGATCGAGGTACAGTCCTGAAATACCACGACCGCAAAAGCTCTTGCTTCGAAGTCGCTCAGCAACTTGCCGCCACGATACCGAATCTGACAATACATCAGGTCCGAGTTTTCTGAGATAAGGATGCTCCGGCAAAGTCTCAACCTCCAGCACGGCAATGTCTGTGGCGCTATAAAGCAGCGCGCTATGGGAATCTCCAGTCAGGGTTACCCTGAGGCTTCTTCGGGTATTCGGCACTTCTCCTTTAGGCGCTATAAACCACCGACCATAGAGTTGGTTGTGCGAGTACAGAACATAGTCGTCTTCAAAAAATATCAGTAGCGCTTTCCCCCGGGTGGTGACCTTTACGACGGTTTTATTTGTGAGCTTTTGCTTGAAGCGCTTTAATTTTTCAGGACCGAAATAAACCTCAGTAATCTTTTTTCCCTTGAGAACACGGCTAATCGCGTCCGCTTCCCGACGGACTTCAGGACCTTCTGGCATGTTTCACAATCGTACTAAGTAATGGACAGAGATAACACAAATGAACCGGCAGTCGGGGTCAGACAGGATGAAATCCATGCGGCCCACTTAGTCACAATTTACTCCAGATGTCGGGGAAATAGGTGAGCCATTTCGATCCTGATCAGTCTTTTAAAAACCTCTCAATCATTCTCAGCAATTGCTGGCATGTCGTTGGTGTGACAGTGAACGCCGCCGCCGGCAGCCCAGGATTCGAGCATTTCGATCACATACACCTCGCGACCGGGAAAGTATCTTTCTAATCTTGCTTTCGCGGCGCTGTCTGTCTTTTCATTGCCAAAACCTGTGGTAATTACGTAACCATTACCGATCAACCAGTTAAGGTAATTCGTATCGTACGCTTGACCACGATACTCTACAGAGGCCTCGATAGGATCTCGAATCACATTAAATCCCGCGGCCGCAATTACGCTGGCGGCATCATCGAAGACTTTACGGGTTGCGTGTTCTGGCTGACTGCACTTCGACCTGTCGATGCATTCCCCCACAACGACCGTCGTGGCATTGATGAATCTTGCGATTCCATCGATATGCCCATTGGTCAGATCGCCCATTGGAACTCCTTCAATAAAAACGACTCTTGAGACGCCGAAATAGCGCTTGAGATCCTGTTCTGCCTGAGCTTTGGTGTAATCCTCATTGCGTCTTGGATCACCCAAAACACTCCAATTAAGTAGCACGGTATCCACGCCGTTAAATTCAAGATTACCGCGCTCGTGAACAACCTCTATGCTTTCGGCCTCGAGTCCCGCAAGGTCCGCTACAGCCAGGGAAACTTCATTGTCCTGACGAAACGGTACAGCTGCTCCGAAGGCGCCACCCCAAGCATCAAATTCCCAGTTCTGAATCTCGAGTTTGCCACCTTCCAGGACATAAACCGGACCGTTGTCCCGCATCCACGCACTGTCATAAGGAATTTCGTGCCACCGAATATTCTTATGACCTGGATCTGTCCCTACCCGTTTGATCGCTTCTTCTGCGCCGGCCTTTATAGCTTTTGAACTGTAGAGAATATGAAGTGGCTGGTAACGGACAATGACACTCGAGATGCGGGCAAACGCGCTTTCATAAGAGCGCTCCCATGGGCCCGGCCACTGCAACCAAACACCTGCCTGTGGCTCCCATTCAGCCGGTACTCGCCTTGGGCTGTCAGCACTCGTAAGTTTGATCATTGATAGCGTGACTGAAAAGCAGATGATAAGTGTCAGGGCCGCCCTAAAACTTATCCATAATTTCTGATACCGAGTCATCTGCCAACTTCAACCGAGAGAAAACCATGGTTCCACCCAGATAGCACCGCCTCTCCGGCAAGAATGACTAATAGAGCGCTTCTGAGAAGATCGAGTATCACGTTGGGCTTATCAATTCGCATAAAGAACAAAACAAGCCCCTTTCTCAACCCCTTGGAGAGCGGATTACGGGGGCATTACCTGATCAGAAGGGACTTGGAATCACCGAGGCGATCTTGACCGCTTTACTCCGGATTAGTTGCGGTAATAAACCAGGCGCTGGAGGGTGCCCACACACTTCCGTCTTCCCGTGCATATCCGGAAACAACATCCCCAAGGGCCGCGGAAACTTTTCCTTTAAGTTTCTGCCCGGTTTCCCCCGCGAGGCGGATGATCTCTCCGGCTGGGCCCAGTTCCAGCGCAAATTCTATGGCCTCATCCAGTGTGCGACCGATACAGATGTCACTATCAAACCTCTCAAACTGAATGTGGTGAAATCCAACAGACTGCATCATATCGCTCACCATATCTGGCCCAGCCATTGAAAACGGACCCGGGCCACAGTGCACTGCGTCAGTTTCATCATGAGACACCACCGGAACGATCTCACGAACACACCTTTCGGCATCGTGCAGCCAGGGATTGTCCTCTCGTTTGCGCCAGACCACCTGGGTAAACTTGCCGCCGGGCTTCAATGCGGAGCGAATATTCTTCATCGCCAGTCCCGGTAAGCTAAAGAACATGGTGCCAAATCGGGCAAAAGCCCGATCATACGGTCCCCCGAGATTTTCACGCTCAACGTCTGCGACAAAAAACCGGGCGTTGCCTACCTGCTCCTCGGCCGCACTCTTGCGACATTCTTCGACGAAATTACTGGCACAATCGACGCCACTCGCGACACCCGCACCACCAACAGATTTGGCGATTGCGATTGTGCAGTCGCCAAAGCCACAGCCGATATCAAGTACAGATGAGCCAGCCTCAAACGGCTGACGCCTGAAAATCTCTTGACTGATAGAGGTATAGCCTTCAACAAAAAGAAACTTAAAGCGGGAAAACTTTTCAAAAAGAACAGTATTCCACGCTTCAATAACAATATCGTTACTCATCTCGCCCTGTGAACACTTTTAACTTTCTCAGACCCCAGCCGTCGGCATAAGCCCTTAAGGCTTACATCGAGTTGATAACATCTCCGGTCCAGATGCTGATGGAGTCTCCATCCATAACGCCTTCGGCCACCATCTGGCCGAACACCTTCTGCGCGGTTGCGGTGGCCGCCTCCATCGTAGCTGCATCGGGGTACTTCGCAACCACCACGCCGTTACCGTCAGCGTCGGCCGCAATCTCAATAAAGTCGGCCCCGACAGCCGAGACTTCATCGCGCGCCTCTTCCGCTCTGGCCTTTGCTTTGTCCATGTCTGAACTGGTAAAACGAGTGATTCTGTAGATTGCCATATTAATGTCCCCCAATGGTTTAATCGAGAAATTACTAAGGAATGCTAACCAAAGCATTCAAATTTAACCATAAATCTTCTCGGGTTTCTAGAACTCCCTTAGATGCAAGCTTACGAGGCCATCTTGCGTGCCAAACCAAGATTTGAATCATAAAATGACATATCATCTAGTTCCTTTCACTAAAAAAACAGGTCCAGACTAATGCAGAAATACGGGGATACACCTGCCGCCATCGCCATGATTTTAGTCACGCTGGGGAGCATTTTTTATGTCTTCCAATTGATTTTTATGACCGAAGCCTGGTTAGCCGAAAATGGGATCGGGGCAGAGGCTATTGGTCTTGCCAGAGTGCTCGGATTCACCTGGCTGG
>JBMUHF010000392.1:0-4983 GCA_050302555.1 Arenicellales bacterium
GTGACTGTCAACGAGGGGGCGAATCAGGACTTTGATATCACTGTCAATTCGGGCGTGGTCCAGTTTCTTGAGGTGGACGGCGGGGTTGAAGCCTGTAATCAATTTGGCTGCACTTATACCTTCAACAACGTTGTCGCAGACCACACGCTCGACTTGCTCTGTAACTGAGCCGGTCCTGAGTGATCTTCAGTCGTCGATAACAGCGCTTGTCTTTATCCGGCGCGAAAAGGTGTTGTGGTCATGTCCGTACAAGTCGGCAGGAGGCAGGTGTTGTCACAGGAACATGACTACTAGAGAGTCCCCACAAGACAATAAGAATCAAAGAAAAATGACAATTGCGAAAGCGGGGGCCAGGTCATAGCCGTCCTCTGGTCCCGCCGACACGCGGGCAGGCACTATGAGGTGCGCGGTGCCGGATCGAGCCTGCGTTTATATACCGACGGCGTTCTTCATAGTCAGTTCAGCCCCCGACGTGTGGTCACAGGGAGCATTTGGGATCTTTTGTGGCTGGGACTTTATTTTGATGCTCGTCCTGAACCGTCGCGGGTACTCCTATTGGGTCTTGGCGCGGGCACCGTCGTGCTGCAACTGCAGGCATTGTTTCCAAGTGCCCGATTCACCGCCATCGAACAGGACCCGATCCATATCGAAGTGGCAAGAGCCCATTTTGGTGTCGATGAGGCCAGAACCCAGATCCATTGCCAGGATGCCGTCGAGTTTGTCGCGCGCTACCGGGGTCCACGATTTGATCTCGTGATCGACGATCTTTTTATCGGGAGCGCCGGAACTCCAAGACGCGCGGTGCCCTGTGATCATAGGTGGCTGCAACAATTAAAGCGCTGTCTGGATCCAAACGGCATCCTGAGCATCAACTTTGCAGATTACGCGGAACTCAAATGTTCGGCGCTAGTGGATTGCCTGAAGACCTCGAGCGGTTTTAAAAGCGGCTTTGGCTTGAGAAGCCCCGCAACAGAAAATGTGATCGCCACATTGTTGCCATTTGAAGCGCAAAGCGCGGATCTGCGCGCCCACCTGGCGGCAACCCCCGAGCTGGGATCGTTTCTGAAAAGCAAACAGCTTCGTTTCCAGATTCGCCGTATTGATCACGGTTCCTAGCGGTTTTTCAGTTAGCATAGCCCCAGTCTGGAGGTACGGTTAGACTTCACTGTCGCACGGAAGTGCGCTTTCTCAGCATCTCTCCCCAACCACAATTTTGGAACCCGCCGTATGAGTAACGATAACTCCCCACAGAACATAGCGATCTTCTGTGACTTTGAGAACATCGCGCTTGGCGTGCGTGATTTCAGTGATAAACCCTTCAACATGAAACTGGTGCTGGAAAGGTTACTGCTGAAGGGCAATATCGTGGTCAAAAAAGCTTATTCAGACTGGGATCGTTACCAGAGCTTCAAGGCCTCGATGCATGAAGCGGCATTCGAATTGATCGAAATCCCCCATGTCCGCCAGTCAGGCAAGAACTCTGCGGACATCCGTATGGTCGTTGACGCTTTGGATCTTTGTTACACGAAGTCTCACGTGAACACCTTCGTGATTCTGAGTGGCGACTCGGATTTTTCGCCCCTGGTCAGCAAGCTTCGGGAAAATAACAAATATGTGGTGGGAGTTGGTGTCAAGAGTTCCACATCTGATCTCCTGACATCCAATTGCGATGAATTTATTTTTTACGATGATCTTGCCGGGCGTGCTGGCCCTACGCGCAAAAAAAAGGCCAAGGCGCGAAGCAAGAAGAAAAAGTCGGCAATGAGCGAGGATGAAAAGCGTCGTCAGGATGCGATTGATATGGTGATGGCGACGCTGGATGATATTTTCGAAGAGCGGGGTGATGGCACGCAGGTTTGGGGCTCGATGATCAAGCAGACGTTGAAACGTCGCCAGCCGGGGTTCAGTGAGCGCTATCATGGGTTCCCCTCGTTTGGGGCGCTACTGGAAGAAGCCGCCACCCGGGGACTCCTGGCATTGCAGCACGATGAAAAGTCCGGGGGATACATCGTCACGGGCACATCCTCAGAGAGATAAACTCGCGCTGGAGGCGATTGCGACGTTGCCAGACCAGGCTTGAAAAAATGCAGGGTTCTGTCCCTCCCGATGCCGAGACAGATGTCTCGCAGGAGCACTGGGCTGTGATTTATATGCCCGGCCGTAACCGACAGCGCTATCCTGCAAACTGCGTCAGGCTCATGGGGTCTGAAGAGGAAGCCCGAGCCGAAGGCCGACCGGCGCAGCGCCTCTTTCCTGCGCGGGTGCTGGGCCCTTCCAAGTCTTCTGAGGGTCAGGAGGTCTACTATCTTGTGGAGTGGTTGGCGCCGCAATAGGCGGTACGGCGATTAAGCGGACGACGACTTCAGCTAGAGTTCAGTTTCTTGGCAGTTTTTTCTGGAGTGCAGATGCAGTGGAGTGAATTCGCACACTGGGGCGAAAAAATTATCGAGTGGGCAACTGACTACCGTCAAAACATTCGCCAGTACCCCGTGCGCGCCCAATCTGCTCCCGGGGAAATCAGGTCGCAGCTGTCATCCATTCCTCCCGAGGAGGCTGAGGCAATGGATGCCATCATGACTGACTTTGAGAAAATTGTGATGCCCGGAATGACACACTGGCAGCATCCACGTTTCTTTGCTTATTTTCCCGCCAATGCCGCGCCGCCATCGATATTGGCGGAGATGCTGGTGTCCGCTATGGCCGCGCAGTGCATGTTGTGGCAAACGTCACCCGCTGCAACTGAGATGGAGCAGGTCATGGTGGATTGGTTACGCCAGGCCCTTGGCCTGCAGGATGGTTTTACTGGCGTTATTCAGGACAGTGCTTCATCGGCCACGCTGTCGGCGGTCCTGACGATGCGGGAAAGAGCTACTGGTTTTACCGGGAATCAAAAGGGGCTATTCGGGCAGGGAAGAGTGCGGATTTACTGTTCTGATCAAGTGCATTCGTCGATTGATCGTGCATGCTGGATTGCCGGAATTGGCCAGGAAAACCTGGTTAAGCTGCCCAGTTCCGGACCCCTACACAGCCTTGATCTCGAGTCATTAAGAGAGGCTATTGCAGCCGACCGCGCAGCGGGGCTGTTGCCCGCGGGAATTATTGCAGTCACCGGAAGCACCAGTGTTGGTGCGTCCGACAGGCTTGAGGAGATTGCAAGGATTGCCGGCGAGGAGAATCTGTACACCCACTTGGATGCTGCCTGGGCGGGAGCCGCCATGATCTGTCCTGACTTACGGGCTTCCTTGTGGGAGGGGGTAAGTGGCTTCGACAGCATCGTCTTTAATCCTCACAAATGGCTGGGAGCACAGTTCGACTGTTCGGTGCAATTTCTTAAAAATTCGCAGATGCAGTTGGATACTCTGCGCATTACGCCTGCCTACCTGGCGACAAGTCATGAGGATATTACTAATTTCTCCGAGTGGACCATCCCCCTCGGTCGGCGTTTCAGGGCTTTGAAGCTCTGGTTTTTGATTCGTTCCTATGGCCTGGAAGGTCTTCGAACCCGACTTCGCAATCACGTTGTTTGGGCGCAGGAACTCTGTGAGCGCATCCGCAATACCCCAGGCTTTCATATTGTGACCGAGCCCGTGCTGAGCCTGTTCTCGTTCAGGTGCGAGGGTGACGATGCGATGCAGCAGGCGCTCGTCGATGCGATAAACGACGACGGACGTATCTATCTCACCCAGAGCACATGGCAGGGTTCAAAGGTGATTCGATTTCAGGTGGGTCAGTTTGATACAACAGCGGAGGATGTAATGCTGGCCCACGCTGTGATTGAGGAAATCTATTCCGGTTTAAGCAAATGAGCGCTTTTTTACCCCGACTTGGGGGATTTTTCTCGCTGGGGTTGCATGATTTGGTATCGCAAAATGCCTAAGTTTTCAGCTGGTACCTCTCCTGGGGGCTACCCGATGAAGTTTTGATGAGGGCTCGTAGCCGATAGGCGGTACGGCGATCAAGCGGACGACGACTTAAGTGTCTTAAGCGCCGCGAGCGCCCGCTTGCGGCCCACATCCGGTTCGACGAGCGGCATCGGGTATGTTTCGCCCAGCCGGATCCCAGCGTTCCCGAGTACTTCATCGGGTGCGAGCCAGGGCGCATGCAGGTAGCGGTCAGGCAGTGGCGCCAGTTCCGGAATCCAACGACGCACGTACAGCCCGTCTACATCGAATTTTTGTCCCTGCAGAATCGGGTTGAAGATTCTGAAATAGGGCGCGGCGTCTGCGCCGCAGCCCGCTACCCACTGCCACCCTGCCGCATTGTTGCCAAGATCAGCGTCCACCAGGGTATCCCAGAACCAGGCTTCGCCATGCCGCCAGTGGATCAGCAGGTGTTTGACGAGTACCGAAGCGGCAACCATACGTACCCGGTTATGCATCCAACCGGTCTGCCATAGTTGACGCATCCCGGCATCGACGATGGGAAATCCGGTCTGGCCAGTCTGCCAGGCTTTCAAGAGTTGCGGTTCATCGCGCCAGGGGAAGTCTGCAAATTCAGGACGGAAGGGTTTCTCAGGCAGGCTGGGAAAATGAACCAGAAGGTGCGCGCTGAATTCACGCCAGCCGACTTCCCGCTGGAACGCCGCTGCGCCCTGATCGGCTTTGCCCCCCGAAGTCGTGACGGCCGCGTAGGCCTGCGCTGCGCTGATGTTGCCAAAATGCAGATAGGGCGACAGTCGCGAGGTCGCATCTTCAGCGGGGAAGTTGCGACCGGCGCTGTAACGGGACGCTTTCGCCACAAATTTGTGGAGCAGGGCCTGCCCGGCGGCCTCTCCGGGTTGCCAGGTTTCCTCCAGTTCTGCTGCCCAGTTGGGATGGGTCGGCAGCAGACCCCAGTCATCAAGGGCATCGCCGTTCGGAAGGTCAGTCGAGAACTCGGGCGATACTGGGCTGGTGGGCGCGCGCATCCTGGAACCGTTGGTCAGACAGTGTTTCCAGAATGGCGTAAAGACACGAAAGGGCGCGCCGCTGCGGTTTTGGATCA
>JBMUHF010000393.1:0-1500 GCA_050302555.1 Arenicellales bacterium
GGCAAGTATTACCAAAACAACGTCCTCGGATCGCTTAACCTCATTGAGTGCTGCGTGGAATCCGGTGTGGGTCTCTTTGTTTTCTCATCGAGCGCCGCGGTCTACGGCAACCCTGCAAAGATTCCTGTTCACGAAGAAGCACCGACCAACCCGATCAATCCGTACGGGCGCACCAAACTAATTACCGAATGGACACTCAAGGACTTTGCCGAGCGAACCGGATCGAACCTATCGCTGCGATATGCGGCACTTCGATATTTCAACGTTGCAGGCGCCTCCCTTGACGGCGCGCTCGGTCAGGCAACACCGGAAGCCACCCACCTGATTAAGGTTGCCTGTGAGGCCGCCTGTGGTAAACGCGATTCGGTATCAATTTTCGGGACCGATTATGGTACTGAAGACGGTACTTGCATTCGTGATTACATACACGTGGAGGATCTTGCAGCGGCACACCTGGGAGCGCTTGACTATCTGGCAACAGGTGGAACTTCTGCGGTCCTGAACTGTGGCTACGGTCATGGCTACAGCGTTCGCGAAGTCCTTGATATGGTACGCAAGGTGAGTGGTAACGACTTCAGTATCCAGGAAACCGGTCGGCGAGAGGGGGATCCTGCGTGTCTGGTATCGGATAACCGATCCATCCGCAAACTACTGACGTGGGAGCCACAGCATAACGACCTGGAGTTGATCTGCTCAACGGCGTCTCAATGGGAGTGCGCTGACCAAGGGCCGGAGTCCCCGAAAAGGGTAGAATAGTGTGTCATAGGGAGCACTGCAGACCGTCAGGACACCCATGAAGCTCGCGCTTTGCCTGTACAAGTATTTCCCCTACGGTGGCCTCCAGCGGGACTTTCTTCGCATTCTTAAAGAATGCCACCAGCGCGGTCATTCAGTGCATGTGTATACCTCCGAGTGGCAGGGGAAGCGCCCAAACGGTGTTGACCTGCATGTTCTTCGATCCAGCCGGATCGGGGGCAATCACGTCCGCGACCGGCGCTTTTTCGGCCGTTTGGAAAAAGCCCTGTCGAACACCCACTTCGATGCGGTCATCGGTTTCAACAAGATGCCGGGTCTGGACCTCTATTACGGCGCCGATTTTTGCTATCTCGGCAGAACCGCTCCACAGTATGGCCCGATGTACCGTTTCACGCCGCGGTATCGCCATCTCTATGCATTCGAGCGTGCGGTCTTCAGTCGAGACAGTACAACCCAGATTCTGTCCTTATCCCGCCGGGAGAAGAGTGTCTACCAGCAGTACTACGGCACGCCCGAAGAGCGATTTCACATGCTCCCCGCCACCCTCGATCTCGACCGCAAGCCGGTGGTAGACCGTTCTGGAATTCGTGCCCACATCCGTCGAGACCTCAACATCGCGTCATCCAACACGCTTCTGCTCTTTGTCGGATCCGGATTCAAAACCAAGGGCCTTGACCGTGCGCTGACGGCGCTTTCGCAGCTGCCCACCGGACTGGCAGAGCAAGCCCGCCTCGTGGTCGTCGG
>JBMUHF010000394.1:0-6827 GCA_050302555.1 Arenicellales bacterium
GTTTGGCGATGTCAGCAGCGCCAAACTGATCATGGACCGTGATACGGGTCAATCAAAAGGTTTTGGTTTTGTCGAGATGTCGGGTAACGATGCTGGGCAAAAAGCCATCGACGAACTTAATGACCGAGAAATCAGTGGCCGAGCACTTCGAGTCAACGAAGCGCGGCCGCGCGAAGATAGACCTCGTCGCGGTGGAGGCGGAGGCGGCCGCTACTAACGGCAAGCATTGGGGGCGGCTCCGCCGTCCCCTTGCCAGTAACCTGGTAACCAGGCACCGCCCTCGTCTGATCTCAATCCCGGGATCAGCAAGGGTGGGCTCTTGCGATTTTCAGTCGACCTGGACGTTGATCGTGTCGGCGATGACGTTCCCGTTGTAGGTCAGATCGCGATGGTCATTGCTACTGAGGGAGACCCTAACGGTATGGTTGCCGCCGGCAAGTTTACCGAGGTGGTACCACTCGCTATACAGCCGGTTCACCTTTACCCCATCAACATACAAGTGGGCATGTCCCTCCCCTTCTGCATGATCCTGACTCGCGCGCTCGGGGGCAAAACGGAAGTGCTCGACTTCGACGTTGGCGTTCCAACCTGACATGGGGTCTTTGAGTACCGACAGTTTGATTGTGGGGATCTGATCAGCGTCTCCGATTTCAAGCGACCCATGACTATGTGCACCGTGGTCATGATCCCCCGAACCGTGATCACCAGCATGGCTTGAGTGGCTCGCCGGCTCGGTCAGGGTGACACCGACGAAAGCATTCTGCACCAAAGTCCCACGACCGGGAAATCCAAGAAGTGTCCAGATGACAAGACCCGTCATCACAAGCATCAGAAAGTAATCACTTCTCATCTTCAGAGTTCCTACTGACTGTCCACAACCAGGCGTTACAACCTAAGCCTGATTTTGCCAGCTATACTTTCTCACCAGAACACCGATTATGGCGTCTAGGGTGAACCCCATAATACCGATAACGACAACGATCGCTGTCAGGTGATCATAAGCAAGGGTTTCGCGCGCGTCCTTAATCGCGTATCCAAGGCCAGAACTTACCCCCAGCAGTTCTGCAGGCACAAGCACTACCCAGGCGATACCAAGCGCCAGGCGGATTCCGGTAAAGATATCAAAAGCAATCGCAGGGAAAATCACCTGTGCGAGCATCTTGTAGAAGTTCGCTCCAAGGTTCCTGGAAACCTTGAACCACGCCGGATCCACCTTCTTGAGCCCCGCCGCTGTCGCATAAATTACCGGCCAGATTGCTGCCACGGCGATGAGAAAGATTATGGCCTGATCCCACTTGGGGAACACGAACACCACAATCGGCATCCAGGACAGAGGGCTGACCATCCGGAGCAACTGGAATGGTTCATTAGTAATCTGCTCGGTAATCTTGCTGAGGCCGAGCGAAATCCCGATCGGGACACCGATCAGGATTGCGAGAAAAAGACCGATCGCAAGACGATATCCACTCGCAATCACGTGTTCAGTAACGTATCCAGAAGAAACCAGGCCGGGTACCGCCTGCATCGTCGGCACCAAACCGAACTTCACAAAACTGCTGGTCGCGGGGTTATTCTCTAGAAACCAGCCGCCAATGGCCCAAAGGCCTATCAGAATCGCAAAGCCAACCGCGGGGTACGCGATATGATCGATCAGCCATGTTCTGGCGACGAATCCGGACTCTTGCGTTCTATTGATCATCGTATCGCTTAGGGGTCGCTAGCCACGGTGCCAACTGAATCGTTTGATCAAGGCTAGGCATATCCCATCCATAATAAATCCAATAAATCCGATCACGAGAATCGTGACCGCAAGGTCGGCATACATCAGGTTCTCACGAGAGTCCTGGATCGTGTAACCCAGGCCAGATGTGATCCCCAGAAACTCTGCGGGAACAATAACAATCCAGGCGACACCCAGCGCGAGCCTGATCCCCGTCAACACGTCAAAGGCAATGGCGGGGAGAATAATCTCCTTCAGGATGTTCCACCAACTGGCACCGAGGTTGCGGGCGACTTTGAACCACGCGGGATCCAACTTGGCGAGTCCAGCCGCAGTGGCAAATGCCACCGGCCACACCGCAGCCAT
The DNA here is from genome assembly GCA_050302555.1 of Arenicellales bacterium. Taxonomy (GTDB): domain Bacteria; phylum Pseudomonadota; class Gammaproteobacteria; order Arenicellales; family UBA868; genus UBA868. Next base: position 2,087 of record JBMUHF010000394.1, read on the forward strand.
CGAGATCAGGAAGATAATGGCCTGGTTCCACGTGGGCATGGCGATCACTGCGATCGGCTCCCATGACAAAGGGCTGACCATCCGCAGAAACTGAAAGGGCGTGTTGCTCAGCTTGCGAAAAACCTTGCTTCTGCCCATGAGGATGCCAACAGGGACCCCCGTGATAATGGCAAGCAACAGACCTATGCCGAGGCGATATCCGCTCGCCTGACTTGCGTCCAGCAACGTCCCGGACTGAACCATGTAAGGCACTGCGTCGAAAGTTGGGAACGGCCCAAAATCTGCAAAACTCATGGTCGCGGGGTTGCTTTCAAGCAACCAGCCACCGAACCACCAAAGGGCAAAAAGAACCCCAAGACCCAGCGCGCTGAACAACACCCGGCGCAACAGCATCACGAGGACTTCGTAGGCTGCTGCAGGTGCCTGATTGGGATTGATCTCGGCGGCCATATCTAGATAAACGATGCCTTAGTCAAACGGTTTGACCTGTGTGTGCGCCTGCTCGGAGCCATTACACCTGACACGTTTCCTATCCTGATCCGGGATGCACGAAGAAAACCCGCTGCGGTCAGTGGATCTCGGTGGAGGCCTGGCGAAAGGTCTCCATGAGATGTGCCCGGATCCTCTGAACTTCTGGATCCTGCGCGGTCCTTTCCTCTGGCAACTCGACCACAATCTCTTCCTTGATCTTGCCGGGAGAGCCCGCCATGATCACCGCCCGATCCGCCATCAAAACTGCCTCATCGATGCTGTGCGTAACAATCACCAGATTGATACCCATGCTCTTTGCGATAGAGCGCACGTCTTTTTGCAGGGAAGCACGAGTAAACGCATCCAGGGCAGAGAACGGCTCATCAAGCAGCAGCATTTCCGGCTCCATGACAAGCGACCGTGCCAGCGCGACACGCTGCTGCTGTCCTCCTGAAAGATCCTGCACATTCGACTCGGCAAACTCTTCTAGGTCGACGAGCTTAATAGTCTTTTCTACCCGCTCGCGAATTTTGTCCTCTGCAAAGCTGGCAAACTTCAGTCCGATCCCGACGTTCTGACTGACCTGCATCCACGGAAAAAGATGCGGCGCTTGGAACATCATTACCCATTTCGGTGAGGGCTCTTTAATCTCAACATCATTCAGTCGAATGCTGCCAGAGCTCGGTGCCAGCAGTCCGGCCATAATGTGGAGCAACGTGGACTTGCCGCAGCCTGACCTACCAATGATGGCGAGAACCTCTCCCGGCTTGGACTCCAGATTGACCTGATCAAACGTCACCGGCCCGCGGGACGAATACCGATGGGTTAAATCCTGAACAGAGATCTGCACGCCACTTCTGCTCATCCTTCCTCCTGTTCTGTTTTTTCTGTGAAAAACGGTCGTACGCCCATACTAAACGGGCGCAGCAACCGCTAAAACTACTTCACTTTTTATTTTTTATAAACGGAAAACTTATAAAACACACAATTGTGATAATGTTAAATTATCACTAGTTTATTTTTATTTGAAACTAGTATAAGTAGTAACTGACATACTCGCCACATCTAATAAGATGTTTGCACATTAAACGATCTTACGATTACGATGAAGACGATCTCGTTATCCACAGAATAGGAATTTCCTATCGATTATCTGTAGGGTCGATTGATCAAAAACCAGCCTAAATTCACCGCATAAATGATGAACCGCACCGCTATTTTTCCAAGATCACTGAAGTATCTTCTGGCAGTTGCGGAGTGCTCGAGTTTTACGCGGGCCGCGGAATCGCTCTTTGTCTCCCAACCTGCCCTGTCTCAGCAGATCAAACAACTGGAAGAGCAGATCGGAGTGCAACTCTTGGAACGCTCGGGACGAAATGTGCACCTGACAGACGCCGGGGAACTTTATGTCCGCCATGTGGAGCGGGCGCTGGCGGAAATCAATGCGGCCTCTGACGCGCTCGATGACCTGAGCGATCTTTCACGTGGCAGTGTCTCCCTTGCGCTGACACCCATTACAGACTATCTCACAGTAAGTCTGATTCAGGAGTTCGTCAGCCAGCATCCCAATATTTCTCTCGACATCAAAGAGATGACGCAGCACCAAGTCGAGGAGGCCGTACTCCAGGATAATGCCAACGTGGGCGTCATGTTCAGTAACCAGACGTCGCTGACAACAGGGCGTGACGAACTTGAGACGATGACGCTGAGCAAGGATTCCCTCGTTCTGGCATCAAACAAGGCCTCACGCCCGAAAGAAGAAGACCCTCATCAGGACTCACTGATCGAATTGACGAAACATCCGCTGGCTTTACTGGAAACCCGTTTTGAGATGCGTAGACAGATTGATGCCTACTTCACCTCCCACGATCTGAGCCCAAAGGTCACTCTGGAAGCGAACTCGCTGGGTTTTCTCATCGAAATGGTCAAGCGTGGAGGCTTCAGAACCATTCTACCGGGCTCGATCGTCGCCTCCGTTGATGACCTGGTTGCAATCCCGGTCGAGCCCGCGCTGCCCACCCACACGGCGACGATCATTATCCGGAAGGCGGCGTACCGGAGCCGGGCGACCGATGCTTTTCTTAGGCTGGCCCTGCTTTGGAAACTCCCGGACGCGTTCACCCCAAAGGGTAAACACTGACCCCCTCCACGAGGACCCTATCAGACTCAGTCTTTAACAGGTCTGTCGAAAAAAGACGGGGCATAGAGTTGGTGCGAGATTAAGGTGCAGATCGTGACCGCAACAATTGAGAGCAATGCCGCCTCGTATGAACGTGTGAACTCAAAAATGATCAGCACCGTGGAAATCGGCGCACCAAAGACGGCGGCCGCGACTGCCGCCATTCCTGCGAGACTAAGGCCTGCTCCACTCGCCATCCCCATGGCGGCCGCAAGCTTACCCAGGAGACATCCTACGCCCGCGCCCATAAAGAGCGAGGGCAGATAGATTCCTCCGTGTATCCCGGCACCTACACAGGCAACGGTAAGCACCAGTTTGGTAATCACCAGAATGACCACCGCAGCGACCGGCAGATTATTGCTTAGAAAATCCGGGATGACATCAAGCCCAAGACCCAGTGCCCCCGGCACCCAAAGCCCTACGACTCCGCAGAAAAGTGCAGCAAGCAGCAAGGGCCACGCCGGCGTATTGGCCAGTTGGTCCACCTTATCCATTGTCTTTCCCAGCAGGCTCATGAATACCACAGCTGTAATCGCAAAAACCGGTGCACTCAGTATGATCAATGGCAAAAACTCAATCGTGAGATCATCAACCAGTCCATCGAAGTAGGGTCTGCCTCCGACATAAAACTGATCCGATAATATCGCCGCAGTGATGGCACAAATTGAAATCGGCGTGATCGCCGGCACCGAGAAACGTCTCAGGACGACCTCATGACTGAAGACAATTGCCGCGAGGGGTACGCCAAAGCCCGCAGCGATCGCCCCCGCTACGCCGCAACCGATCCAGATCTCACCGGGAATTCTGGTTTTGATCGTTTTCGCCACGGCAGCGCCCACGGTACCGCCAAAATGCATCAGGGGCCCGTATTGTCCGACCGATGCACCGCCGCCAACCGAGATCAAGGCTGCAAGAGTGGAGCCAAGGCCCGCCTTGATATCAATGGGTCTTTCCGACTGTACTGCCGCAATGGTCTCACTCGGCGAGTGAAACCGCTTGAGGCCCAGCGTTCGTCTCAGTACCAGAATCAAGCATGCGGCAACCACCAGAAACACCAGCGGCACAACGCGTGACCACTGGCCACTTATGAGCTTTTCCGAAGTATCGGAAAACGCGCTCAAGAACTCTGCAACATAGAGAAACGAACCGGCCGCAAGCGCCATCACTGATCCAATCGCGGCGCCAACCACTACATACAAAATCGAATCCAGGAAGACGTTTTTGGTTTTTGAATCCATGGTGCGATAGGGTAATCGATGTCAAGGATATTCTGGAAAATCCGTATCGACTGAGCACTCTCACCAAGAACTGTATTGCAAATACTTGCCGCTCAAGCTCAGGTGAACGCGATCTCCCTTTTCACTCTTCTCCCGGGACAGCGTCATGTTGAAATCGACAGCGGACATTATCCCATCTCCGAATTCTTCGTGGATTAACTCTTTTATCGTTTCACCGTAGACGCCAACAATTTCGTAAAGCCGATAAATTGCCGGATCTGTCGGCACCGTCTGCTCCCACTTCTTGTTGGGATATTGCTGCAGAGCAATCGATACTTCGTTCGGCAGTCCAAGACATGCAGCCACCGCGTCGGCATCTGCTTTTTCCAGATGATTCATACCGAGACATGCCGAAACTACAAACTCGGTTGACATCGATGTCGCCCCGGCAATCTGCTGCCATGACAACTGCTTCTCCAGTTTGGCGTCTTTGATCTGGTCTTTCATTGCTTCTTTATTCATTGGTCTCTCCTGGGGTGATCATCAATGGGCTCGAACAACCCGTCACTTATTTTCGAATTCATCAAATACCTGGGGTACTAGATAAAAACGCATCGCCTGTCATGTGAGTCACTGCATTAGACGCTGATTCCCGAAGATATTCAGGTGCCATTCCAGGTTCTCACTAAATTCCCGATAGCAGATACTTCTTACTTCTTCTCCAAACGATTGTAGTTTCGTTGCGTCAAACGCATCTTCTGAGAAGATAATGTTCGGGAAATTGCTGTCCAGATACGGGCTGGCGCCCTCCAGACGGAAATCTCCGAGACGGTGCAATATCTGCGCTGCCCGTTCGAAGCGGCTTTGGTGTACG
>JBMUHF010000395.1:0-8890 GCA_050302555.1 Arenicellales bacterium
GCCACTGTGGGGAGAAAAAGACGAGGCCAAGCGGATTGCCGGCTGGAAAGCCGTGGACAAATACATCGCCGAAAATGCGTATGTGTTGCCGCTGTACCAGCAGGTTCAGCCTGTCATCCACCGCTCGGATCTGGACTTCACTCCGCACGTCGCAAACTACGTTCTGCCGCACACGACAAAGCCTAAAGGCTGATCCGCGCGTCTGGTCCTGAGTTCCTGGCAGCACCAGCTGCCACGGGGGCTCAGGACTTTTCGCGTTTTGCGGTTGTCAACACTGTCCCGCCCTGATGAGTTACCCCTATCTGATCAACCGCCTGCTGTTGGCCCTACCAACACTGGCAGGTGCCGTTACCATTATCTTTTTCCTGCTTCGCGTCGTGCCGGGAGACCCCATCGCCATGATGACCGGTCCGGGCGCCACCGAAGCCGACATCGCCCAACTGCGGGCGCATTACGGACTCGATCAGTCAATTGCACACCAGTTCGTCATTTATCTTGGTCAACTGATTACGGGTGACCTCGGCACGTCCATCAGCCTGCGTCAGGATGTCGGCGAACTGATTGCCGGCAGGCTGCCGGTGACAATAGAACTCGTCGTCATCGCAATGCTGATCGCGGTCGGGTTTGCGCTGATACTGGCGCTCAAGGGAGCATTCTGGCGAGGCCGCTGGCCGGAGCGCGTGGTCGACAGTTTCATTGGCGTCATCGTGGCGATTCCTGACTTTCTCTGGGCGCTATCACTGATCTTGGTACTCGGCGTGGCGATCCCAATCATGCCGATCTTCGGCCGCATGGATCTCACCCTTTCATTCGACAGTTGGACTAACTTCTATCTGACCGAGAGCCTGCTGCGCGGCCGTTTTGAAGTCACTCGATCGGTTCTCTATCACATGGTACTGCCCGCTGTGTCACTCGCCCTGCCGCTGATGGCGATTACGGCAAGAGTACTCAAGTCTTGCCTCAACGCAGAGATGAACCGCGAGTACGTCACACTCGCCCGCACGCGGGGTTTCAGCCGGCTCAAGGTTATCTACAGCCAGGCACTACGCAACGCACTGGTCCCCGCCACCGCCCTGAGCGGAGTCCAGTTCACCTTCCTGATTGGCGGCACCGTGCTGGTCGAGCGGATTTTTGGATACCCAGGCATCGGAAACATGGCCATTGATGCAGTCATTAACCGGGACCTGCCGCTGATCCAGGGACTGGTGCTGACCTTTGCCATTCTGTTTATCCTGGTGAACCTGCTGATTGATCTCTTTATAACCTTTCTTGACCCAAGACTACGTCATGCCTGATGGAAGACCTGATCTACCGCTGACGTACCGCATCCTGCATGAGCCCCGCGCCCTGTTCGGGTTATGTGTACTGGGACTGATGCTTCTGGCGGCTGTGCTCGCGCCGTGGCTGAGTCCGCATGACCCCCTCGAGCAGGATCTGCTGGCGTCTTTTCTTCCGCCTTCATGGCAGGAAAACGGCGACCCGGTTTTTTTCCTCGGTACCGACAACCTCGGCCGTGACATCACCTCAAGGCTCATCTACGGCGCCCGTACCGCGTTAATAGTGGCGCTGATCGCTGCCACACTGGCCGCGCTTCTGGGTACCGTACTGGGAATGCTGGCCGGATTCTATGGTGGCAAAACAGACATGCTGATCTCCCGCGCCGTCGATATCTGGATGTCCTTTCCAGCCGTGCTGCTCTCGATCGTTCTGGTAGCCGTAATAGGTGCGGGCCTTCATGCCGTCATCATCGCCATCGTCATTATCGACTGGACACGCTTTTGCCGTGTGATCCGCGCCGAGACCATGGTGCAAAAAGAGCGTGATTACGTTTCATCAGCCGTCACGATCGGGTTAACACGCGTTCGGATTCTTTTCCAGGAAGTACTTCCCAACCTGGTACCCCTGTTGATTGTGCTACTGACCCTGGAGATGGGAATCGCCATTGTGGTTGAAACTATCCTGAGTTTTGTGGGGCTCAGTGTGGCCTCCGATACCCCGACCTGGGGAAACCTGATCCAGGAGGGTCGGCAATACATTCATCAGGTGCCGTGGCTTCTGGGTTTACCGGTCGCGTGCGTAGTAATGGCGGTGCTTGGCCTGAATGCTCTGGGTGACGGAATCAAGGAAGTCATTGACCCGGAGACAAGACAGTGACCAGTGCACTCATTGTCCGCGATCTGCACCTTGCGTTACGCAACGGCCAGGCACTGTTGTCGATACTGCGTGGAATCAACCTGGACCTACCCCAAGGGGAAATCCATGGTCTGGTCGGTGAATCCGGTGCGGGCAAGACCATGCTGGGCCGCGTGATCCTTGACATTCTCCCACCAAACGCCGTTATCACATCCGGCAACGTCGACTATCCGGCACACAAATCATCGCCTATCGTGGGCCGCAACTCAGCTCATCGGCGTCGCCCCCACATCAGCTTGATCCCTCAGGACCCCATGACCTCCCTCAATCCGGTCAAAAGGATCGGCAAGCAGATGAGTGAAATTCTGAGACTGGCGCATAAGGGCTCGTCTCAACAGATCCACGAACGTGCAAAACAACACCTGCGTGAAGTCAAAATCAGGAATCCAGGGCAGGTGCTTCAGCAATATCCTCATCAACTCTCGGGCGGAATGCGTCAACGCGTACTGATTGCCATGGCGTTCAGCACCGAGCCGGACATCATTATTGCTGATGAGCCCACCACCGCCCTTGATGTCTCAGTACAGCAGCAAGTGCTGCGCCTGATCCGTGACCTGCAGAAGGAACGCGGGACAACAATTCTTTTTGTCACCCATGATCTCGGTGTCGTGGCAAAACTCTGCGATCGAGTCAGCCTGATGCACAGCGGGATGATTCTTGAGCAGGGCAAAGTTTCCGAAGTGTTTCAGTCACCCTCACATCCCTACACCCGCTCCTTGCTGGAGGCAATCCCGAGATATGACAAGCCCCGCGAAAAGTTGTCGCCGGTGGCACAAGACCTGCAGACCCAGTTAATCCGTGAGGCGCACGAATATGATCGACAGCGACGGATCTGAACTTATCTGCGCACAAAGGCTGGGGGTTTCTCTACCCAACCTCGCGGCCAAAAAGCGTTTTCAGCCGGCTCCGATGATGCCGATCTTCCGGGACATCGATCTTCGAGCGCGCAAGGGGCAGTGCCTTGGCATCGTGGGTGAATCTGGCTCGGGCAAGACTACACTGGGACGGGCACTGGTTCGGCTATTGCGACCGACATCCGGAACGCTTCTCTTCGCAGGGCGTGATATCACCACCCTCGAGGAAACAGAACTGCGCCCCATCCGCGACCAGATGCAGATGATTTTCCAGGAACCTCGTGCCGCCTTGAATCCCCGGCGACGGATAGATGATGCAGTGTCGCAGCCCCTGCTGGCCTATGACAAGGTGGATAATGTTCGCGACGCACGGGAACAAGCTTGCGAACTGCTACAACAGGTGGGGCTCGATCCGTCGCTTGGCAAGCGATACCCTCGTGAACTAAGCGGCGGCCAACTGCAACGGGTATGCATTGCCCGCGCCATATCCATCCGGCCTTCATTAATCGTAGCCGATGAGATCGTTTCGGGATTGGATATGTCCAGTCAGGCCCAGGTACTCAACCTGCTGGACGACTTGCGTGAGCAGCTGGGATTATGCCTAGTCTTCATCAGTCATGACCTTTCGGTCGTGCGCAGTATCTGCGATGAAGTTATCGTTCTGCTCGATGGCAGACAGGTCGAATCGGGACCCGTTGCACGGATGTTCACGCAGCCAAGACGGCGGTACACTCAGTCGCTGATTCAGGCGGTACCACTTCCAGAACCTGATGGAGATTGGCTTAACGACGCTGTCGACGAAACCAAGAATGGAAACAGGATAAAGGCTATGAATATTAAAGGGACAACGGCTCTGATCACGGGATGCAGCAGGGGAATTGGCCGGGACCTGGTCCTCGCACTCGTAAAGAGCGGCGCGAAAAAGGTATACGCCACAGCCCGAAACATCTCGGATATCGAGGACCTTGCGAAATCGCACCCTGGGCTCGTGGAGACGCTTAGGCTGGACGTCACAGACGACTCATCAATTCACCAGGCCGCTGAACAATGTGGAGATGTCGAACTGCTGATCAACAATGCCGGAATCAACCGAATGTCGGGGCTGTTGGCAGCCGATGGTATCGACGGCGCCCGTCTGGAGATGGAAACTAACTACTTCGGCACCTTGCGAATGTGTCGGGCCTTTGCGCCGACTCTGAAAAACAACGGAGGCGGCTGCATTGTCAATATGTTATCAATTCTTTCCCATGTAGCACTCCCCCTGATGGGCTCCCTATGCGCCTCCAAGGCTGCAGCGCTGCGTTTAACAGAGGGCGTGCGCGCTGAACTCGATGCCAACAATACTCTGGTAATGGCAGTGATGCCCGGTGCAGTCGATACCGACATGAGCCGCGACTTTCCGCCGCCCAAAATTCCTCCTGCGGAAGTGGCAAAGGCTGTCCTGGATGGCATCGTCCAAGGTCAGGAGGAGATCTTTCCTGGGGAAATGGCAAGTGGACTGCGCGAGGGTCTCAAGGCCGACCCTAAAGGTGTTGAAAAGGAACTCGCGGGTTATCTCCCGGGATAGCGGTCGCTATTCGAAAGAGATCCGGACAAGACTCCAATTTCATCCTCCCCGAATAGCGTTTTCTGGAATCAGTTCACGTAAACTGTAGGACATCACCGCAACTTCTAATCAAGGAACAACATCAATGGCATTAAAACGAATTCAAGTCGGCGACCGCATGAGTCAGGCTGTAATGCATGGGGATACGGTCTACACCGCAGGCCAGGTGGCACTTGAGGCGCCGGGCGAGAGCGTGGCAGACCAGACCCGCAATATCCTCTCGCGCATCGACGCCCTGCTCTCTGAAGCGGGTACCGATAAGTCAAAGTTGATCTCAGCAACAATCTGGATCTCGGATATGAGTACGTTCAATGAGATGAATGAAGTGTGGGATGCGTGGGTCACGCCGGGTGAAACGCCGGCCCGTGCCTGCGTCGAGTCCAAACTGGCAGCGCCGCAGTTCACCGTGGAAATTGGGGTAATCGCGGCGCTGGGTTAAGGCGCCTCCAAAAGCCATGCGCATTGTGATTCTGGGGGCCGGTCTCGCCGGGATCACAAGCGCCTGGGAGTGTCTTCGCGACGGTCATCAGGTGACCGTTCTCGACCGCGCGAAAGCCCCAGCTGATTTCACCTCCCGCGCCAACGCGGGACTCATCGCTCCCGGTCATGCCTTTGCCTGGGCGTCCCCCAGTGTGCCGCGTATCATGTTGCGCTCGCTATGGCGAAACGACCAGGCTATCCGTTTCCGACCTAGCGCCAATCCCCGCCAGTGGCGCTGGCTGACGCAGTTTCTGCGGCAATGCACGGCGCAAAGAGCACGTGTCAACACACTTCGTAAAACACGCCTTTGCCAATACTCACAGTCCCGGCTGCATGCCGTTGCTGAAGAAACAGATTTTCACTACGACCGAAACACTGGTGGCCTTATCTATTTCTACCGCTCTGACCAGTCCTTCGAAGCTGCCGCCATAAAAAGCGAAATTCTCTCGAGTGCGGGAGTCAAAATCGAAATCCTCAATCGACAACAGGTGGTCGAGCGGGATCCAGGTCTGGCCGATGCCCAAAATGCTATTGCAGGCGCGCTTTTCGTGCCGACGGATGAAAGTGGCGATGCACGGACATTCACTAATACCCTGGCCGAACGCTGTCGCGAAAGAGGCGCTGAAGTTCGGATGCAGACCGAAATCACCGGCTTTTCAAAAAAGAGTGGCCGCGTGACTGCGGTTAATACCAACCGCGGGCCAGTCAGTGGTGATCTTTTTGTGGTGGCATTAGGTGTTTTCAGTCCGATGCTCTCGCGTCAGTTGGGCTTCTCTCTGCCGATCTATCCGGTTAAGGGATATTCAGTTACTCTGCCCACTGCTGATCCAGAGCTGCTCCCCCGCTTTGGCGGTGTCGACGAGGACAACCTGCTGGCCTACTGCCCCATGGGAAACCGTCTGCGCATTACGGCAACCGCAGAAATCGGGAGTTATAGTACGCGTCACCAGCCCCGCGATTTCCGGGTCATGTTGCAGAAGACTCAGGATCTGATGCCCCGCGCCGCTGAGTACTCAAAGCCGGACTACTGGGCGGGATTAAGGCCGATGACGCCGACTGGTCTGCCGTTTATCGGCAGGACCCACGGGTCCAATGTCTGGCTGAACACTGGACATGGACATATGGGCTGGACGATGTCTTGTGGATCCGCCCGTATCCTGGCCGACCTGATTGCCGGACAGAATCCGCAGATTCCGTTGGATGGCATGGACCCGGCAACGATGAGGATCATGTAATGGAAATACAGCAGAACAACACGCAGAATTTCATCAATCTAACGAACATTCCGTTCACAGTGGATGACGGTATTGCCGCGAGGGCTCGGATTGGACTGGTGGTTCTTGCCACCGATCACAGCGTAGAACACGAGTTCAAACTCATAGTCGATATACCGGGGGTTGCCGTCTACCAGTCCCGGATTCCAAACTCTCCAACGATCACGCCCGAAAACCTCAGGGCGATGGAACCGCACATCACCGACAGAACCGATGTCATCCTCCCGGGCGTGCCTCTGGATGTCGTCGCCTATGGTTGTACTTCGGCCTCCATGATCATCGGCGAAGAACGGGTGTTTGAATTGATTCACGCTGCCCGCCCGGAAGCCAAGGCCACAACACCAATCACAGCAGCCTTTGCCGCATTCCAGGCGACCGGTTGCCGGCGGATCGGCGTGCTCACGCCGTACTCGGACGAAGTCAATCAATTCATCCGCAGTTATATTGAATCCAAGGGTTTTGAGGTGCCAGTATTCGGTTCGTTCAATCAGGATAATGACAATACCGTCGCGCGGATCTCTGCCGACAGCATGCGCGATGCTGCGCTTCAGATCGGAAACCACGACTCCGTTGACGGGGTCTTTGTCTCTTGTACCAGTCTGCGTCTTGCCCATTGTGTCGCGGATATCGAAGCTGCATTGGGCAAGCCCGTCACCTCATCAAACCATGCGCTGATCTGGCATAGCCTGAGGCTGGCGGGGATCAACGAGACGATCGATGGTTTCGGCGAACTGTTCCGTCTGCCTGCCTGAATACGCGCAGCGGCAAATTATTGATGGCCCGGAAGATCATATTGGTTGAGCATCACGATGAACCTCGTGACGACCTCGCTTCAACCCATCTTCCCAAACTCGGCTTCAAGCTGGAGTGTTACCGACCCTTTGCCGGGGAATCACTGCCCGAACCCAAAGAAGATACAGCAGGAGTGGTCATCACCGGTGGAGCTGCCAATGTCGACGAGATGGATCAGTACCCTTATCTGCACGATGAGTCACGGTGGATCGAGCAGTGCCTGAATCAAGACATTCCCACCCTCGGCCTTTGTCTGGGTGCCCAACTTCTGGCGCATGTGCTGGGTGCGCCGGTGGCGCCACATGAAGGTGGCGCTCAGGCGTTCGGCCTCTATCCGATCGAGGCGGTCGATCCCGAACAGAAGTTTGTCCCGGATAATTTTTTTGCGGTGGAATTCCATAGTCGGGGCTTCGAGATTCCAGCAGGGGCTGATGCGCTTGCAGCAGGAGAGACTTTTCCAAACCAGGCCTTTCGCTATGGGGCCAATGTACTGGGTACCCAGTTTCACCCTGAATGCACACTGGCCATCCTCCGTCGATGGCAAGCGCTGGAAGTCGCTCCCTGGCGCGAGCCTGGGGTCCAGTCCCGAGAGACGCAGGACCGACTGGCGGCCATCCATCTTGATAATGCGCAGCACTGGTTCGAGCAACTGCTCGAAGATTTCTTTGCCTCGCCGGCAAATACCTCTATCTAACTATTCAAGATACCAACGGAGTATCAGACATGTCGTTACCTGAAGTTTCAATAAGTCAATCGCATCACAATACCGCCGCGCTTGTAGGGCAGGTCTGTCCAACGAGTGTCAGCGATGTGCTGGACACTGAGCGGTGTCGTCTTGCTCGTCACACTATTTCCCAGTGGGCGAGTTATGAATCCACGCCACTGCATTCGCTTGACGGGATGGGGGGTGAGATAGGCATTGAGGGCCTTTATTACAAGGATGAAAGCGCACGCTTTGGCCTTGGCAGTTTCAAGGCATTGGGTGGCGCTTACGCTGTCCAGCATGTGCTACGGCAGGCTCTGGACGTCGATGTGGCAGATACGAATGTCAGCCTTGACGATATTAATACGCAGCGTTTTTCTGATAAGGCAAAAAACATCACTGTTGTCACCGCGACGGATGGAAATCATGGCCGATCCGTTGCCTGGGGGGCGCAACGCTTTGGCTGTCAGTGCATGATCTATATGCACGAAAACGTCAGTCAGGGAAGGCAGGAAGCAGTAGAAGCCTTTGGCGCCAAAGTAGTGCGGGTGGCGGGAAACTATGATGACTCAGTCCGCCAGGCAGACCGCGATGCCAAAGCAAACGGCTGGCATATCGTTTCCGATACCTCGTATCCGGGATACATGGAGATTCCCCGGGATGTGATGGCGGGTTATACCCTGATGACCACCGAGGCCATGGACCAGTTGCCGGAAGGGGTTGTCCCCACCCATGTCTTCATCCAGGGTGGGTGCGGCGGTCTTGCCGGTGCGGTGGGCGCCGATCTGTGGCACCGCTACGGTGACAAGATGCCGCACTTGACCGTCGTTGAGCCGGTTCCGGCGGCCTGCCTTTATGAGAGTGCACGGACAGGCGAGCCGCAACTCGTCGATATCGTCGATGAAAGCCTGATGGCGGGTCTGTCCTGTGGAGAAGTCTCTCTCCTCGGATGGCAAATTCTAAAACCCGGTGCTCGCCACTTTATGAC
>JBMUHF010000396.1:0-2646 GCA_050302555.1 Arenicellales bacterium
AAGGGCTAGTATGACAATTGATTCTAACGTGGTCCGATGCAACCTCCGAAGCCAGCAGCAATTATGAAAACGGCTTTTGCCAGCGATCCCAGATTTGAAGACCACGACACCGGTCGCGGACACCCGGAACGGGCGTCCCGGCTGTCGCATACGCTCAAACACCTCAAAACACAGAGTTGGTTTTCATCTCTGGACAACACCCCCGTCGTCGATTGCGAGCCGGAGTGGCTCGCTTCCGTACACCATCGTGGGCTGATCGAGCGCGCACGTGTCAGTTGTGAAGAGGGACTGCCGTATCTCGACACCCCTGATGTCGCCATCTGTGGTGTATCTTTTGATATCGCCCGTCTTGCTGCGGGCACAGTGCTCAACCTTGCGGATGCCGTTGCTTCGGGCCGCTCAGATAACGGTTTTGCCCTGATTCGTCCGCCAGGTCACCACGCCGAATACGACGCGGCTTTGGGCTTTTGCCTTTTCAACAATATCGCGATCGCCGCGCGGTACTTGCAGCAACAGCACAGCCTCGAGAAAATCTTGATCCTCGACTGGGATGTACATCACGGCAATGGCACTCAGCACCTGTTTGAAGAGGATCCCAGTGTCTTTTATGTCAGCATTCACCAGTATCCGCATTATCCGGGAACCGGGTCATATTCGGAGACCGGAATTGGTGCGGGCAAAGGAGCCACCCTCAACTGTCCAATGAACGCAGGCGCGAACAACGATACCTATACCGAAGTGTTCACTGAAAAAATCCTGCCAGCTGTCGAACTTTTCAAGCCCGATATGATTCTGATCTCCGCGGGATTTGATGCACATCAGGCAGACCCCCTCGGCGGCATCAATCTCACCACTGAACATTACACATGGATGACACAACGGCTCATGGAATGTGCAGATCGTCACTGCAACGGCCGAATCCTATCGGTACTGGAGGGCGGCTACGATCTCGATGCGCTGGCCTTAAGTGTTGCGAGTCATATCAAAACGCTCAAGCACTTCGACGACGTTGCCTGACGACCAACCCTTTAGGCCAAAACCGACAGAACGATCGAAAGGGTGACCACTGAGACTGCCGTACTAAGAACTACTGCGGTGCCGGCCAGGGCTTGACCACACTCATAACGCTCCGCGAAAAGATAGGTGTTGATGCCGACGGGAAGCGCCGCCATCACCACCATAACCGCCTGCCAGACTTGCGGCAGTCCTAACTGGCGAGAGACCCACCACACCAGCAAAGGCAACAGCAGGTTCTTGACGGCGACCACCGCCAGAGCGCGGCTAAACACACCCTCGATCGCGTAAAAACTGAGCGCACCACCCAGCGCAAAAAGCGCACAGGGCACCGCTGACTGGCCGATCAAGCCGATGATCTGTGATATCGGGCCGGACAGTGAGAGTCCCGACAGATTGACGGCAGCACCGAGACCGATCCCTAGCAGGTACTGGTTCGCAACAATGCTCTTGAGCACGGGCCAGCCGATCGAGCCACGGGGATCCCGCTGCTTGGCGCTTTCCTGAATCACAATCATCGGGGCAAAAAAGACCGGCGCCTGGAGCGCCACCAGAAGAAAAAGCGGTACGGTGGCCGCCTCTCCAAAGGCAGTCATCACCAAGGGAATACCAAGGGGAATAAAGTTTCCGTAACTACAACCAAACGCGAATACACCGACTTCCCCAGTGGGCCGACCTGAGGCCCTGCGCATCAGCCAGAAAACGGTCAAGAACGAACCGAGGGCGCAAGCGAAAAACCCGAGCACATAATCCCAAGGCATCTGCTCCGGCAAGGTTACCGTACTCATCGCCTTAAACAACATCAGCGGTATCGCGATATTGAATACGTAAAGAGACAGACCCCGTACCGCACCTGAATCCAACCAGCGAAAGGTGCCCACAAGATAGCCTAGCACCACGACACCGAAAACCGGCACGATTACATCAATGACTACCGGCAATATCATGGCTAATCGTTATGCAGAAGCAATAGTCCGACTTTCATGCGACTGACTTTAACGGGCTGACGACCACAGGCATAGCCACGCCCTACTACCGAAGACAGGAGGTGATTTGCCTTGCTTATGCCGCACAGTTAGATTTAGCCTCTATAGACAGGAGTCCAGCAACCTCCTGCAGACGAAAGGCGCTGACGGGGAAGAGTAATCGGGCGCGCCCGTGCACCTAGAGACCGGGGGGAGCTGAAATCCCCGGGCCGGGTCCCGATGAAAATCACCCCCGAGCCGCTGACCGAACCCTACGGCTGACCAACAGCACGAGGCAGTAGGCTCAGCCGACTGACCTCCGAGACAGGTCCGGGACACGAAACGTGTGCCAAGGCCGGGCAACAGCCCAGGCAAAGCCGGGTGGTACCGCGCGCGAGCCCCTCTCCCCGAGGAGGTTCGAATCGCCCCGGAGCAGATAAACCCGGTGAGGGGACCAGAACGCGCGAGTCAGCATGAGTTTCACTAAAGTCGATACACGCTATGACGGCCCGGCCCTGGAGCAGGGCATTCTTGAATTCTGGCGGGACCAGACGGTGTTTGAGAAAAGCCTGCAACATAGCGCAGGCAAACCCCTTTTTACTTTCAACGATGGGCCGCCCACCGCCAACGGCAAACCCGGCATCCACCACGTCCTCGCGCGCAGTTT
>JBMUHF010000397.1:0-5298 GCA_050302555.1 Arenicellales bacterium
ACTTCAGGGATAGCGTCTCCAACAGCAATACTCATAAAACCCTCCTCCGGCTCTCAATAGGTTTTTGTTTCGTTAATTGCTTAGTTTAGATTGATTGGGGCTATTCAATGTGCAGAGATTGCACCAAGAGCGGCACTTGCCAACCGTGCTGCCGGGGGATCTGCGCGACTTGTCAACAAAACCGGAACCTTGCCACCCAGCACAATGCCCGCGGCACAGGCGCTCATGAAATAAACCATCATCTTAAAAAGTGAATTACCGGCTTCAATGGTAGGTACCACAATCACATCTGCACCACCGGCAACGGGGTGATCAATCCCTTTCATCTTGGCCGCCTCGGTAGAGACGATATTGTCAAAGGCGAGTGGGCCAAACACCTCGGCGCTGAGTTCTGAAGTCGAAAAGTGTGCGGCGATCTGTTCACATTCCTGGGTTACTGGCATTGCCGCGCTGACAGACTCCGACGCCGCAAGAAGTGCCACGCGGGGCTCGGCATTACCCAGTTGATGTGCGAGGGCCACAGCATTCTCGATGATCGCAATACGCGTCCTGATGTTCGGCGCTACATTGAGTGCGCAATCAGTCAACATAATTGATCTCTCTCGGTCGGGAACCGTCATGTGAAAGACATGGGATAACCTGCCCGACCCCCGGATTCCCCCTTCTTTGGCAAGAAGCGGTCGCATGAAGGTATCCGAGTGAACATGTCCCTTCATGACCATCGCCACTGCGCCTGAAGAGGCAAGTTCTGCTCCCGCCTGCGCGGCACCGGATTCACCAGAGGCTTCAACAATTTCAACGCCCGAGATATCCCAGCCAATCTCCCGCGCTTCAGTCTCGATCCCGGATCGGCTGCCGATCAGAACCGGCGTAATGATCCCGGCCGCCTGTGCCTGGTGTGCGCTGTCAAGTACCACGGAATGATCTGCTCCCACGATGGCGGTAACCGCGGTACCTTGGCCAGCCGCCCGGCGTAACAGGTCCGGCGGACAAACTACCTCCTGCCGACTTAGAAAGCCATCTGATTCCATGTTAAATCTCGCTCACACCGGAAAACTCAGGTATTACCGGCGTTTGACTTTTGAATCTCGTCGACCAGCTTGAGGCGCTGAATCTTTCCGGACGGGCCTTTCGGTAGGGTCTCCATCAGGTGAAATGCGCTGGGCGTTTTGAACGTTCCGAGATTTTTCTCACAATGCGCGCGCAGCGCGTCGACGTCAATCAGGTTGCCGGGGCTTGCAACCACAAAGGCGGCAACTTCCTCACCATATCGACTATCCGAGACGCCAACTGCCGCTGCTTCAAGCACACCTGGAAACTGATAGAGCACATCATCAATCTCTCTCGGTGCGATATTCTCGCCTCCTTTGATGATCAACTCCTTTATCCGACCGGTGACAAAAACATAACCGTCTTGATCCATCTGCCCAAGATCTCCGGTCCGATACCAACCGTCTCGGGTAAACGCTTCCCGAGTCTTTTCAGAGTCCTTAAGATAGCCCTTCATGACGTTGTGGCCTCGAATCTGAATCTCCCCCTCACTGCCGGATTCGAGGTCCATACCGTGCCCGTCAGCAATCCGGACCTCGTTTCCACAACTTTTTCCTGGCGAGCCAATTCGGTGTGCTTTAGGGTTAAGCGGATTCGACAAGATCGGCGCAGCGGTTTCGGTAATCCCCATCGTCTCAACGAGGGGGATGCCAAAACGCTCTACGAAAGCAGTATGAACCGCTGGCGGCAGTGCTGCGGAGGCAGAACGGCCAAATCGAACATGGGCAAGAACATTCTTCTCGGGGTCCGATCCTGCCTCTTGTGCGCCAAGGAGATAAGAAATAATCGTAGGCACCGCACTGAACCAGGTACAACAGTGCACACTCACCCAACCCCAAAACCTGGAAACCCGAAACCGGGACGGCATCACCACTGAAGAGCCGCTCAGAAGCGGCCCCATCACCGTTACCACTTGTCCATTAATATGACAAAGCGGTAAAACACATAGCCCACGGTCTTCCGGCGTAAGGTGATGCGCAGCCGCCGTGTTCGCCCCACCCGCCAGCAAGCTCGCGTGGGAGTGGATCACGCCTTTGGGCCGCCCTGTCGTACCGGAGGTATAAATCAGCAGTGCATCGTGCTCTGGCCCTGGTGAAAAAGGAACAGCGCTGCTGTCCGCAGCCGGCAAAGCGAGTCCTTCTGTCGCTTTCGTACGGATCACTTTGAGATCTGGCAATTCTTCACCACAGATCCTGGCTGCGGTATCTGCATTGGCCTCATCGGCAAACAGCACCCTGACTTCAGAGTGGTCAAGCACGTAGCGCAAAGCCGCCTCGCCCGCTACGGGGTTAAAAGTTGCGATGGTGAAACCGCCGTACATGCAGCCCAAAAACAATTCGAGTGCTGACTGACCGTTTGCGGTCAACATCCCGATCCGGTCTCCTGGCTTTGCGCCCAGGGAATCGAGATAGGCATGGAGTTGCCGACAGGTCTGTTGAAGCTCAGACCAATTGAGCACAAGGTCCGAATCCGGGAAGACGGCGAAGGCTTTATCTGGACATGCCATCGCATACCGATCAACGAGTTGTCGAACAGTTAAGGCGCTACAGTCGGGTACCTCGGCAAAACCTAGCGGCGCATTACTTTCCATGACGCGCCCAGTAATCCCCAAGCAGTTCCTCCGGTGAAACTTCCTGCGCTGGGATCCTGCGTACGACTCGGACCGTATTGAGGTAATGCCGATAGTTCATGTTCTCGCTAATGCTGTTACTGCCCCAGCTGCCGCATCCCATAGAGAGTGAAAACGGCAAGGCGTTGTCGAAACTACCCCCGGTGGCGAAGCAATGCGCTTGATTGACAATGACCCGACAGGTTGGCAATTCCAGGGCGATCCGCAACGCCCTTTCTTCATCAGTGCTATGGATTCCCACAGAATGCCCGGCGCCCTGGTAGGTATAAATCTGCGCAACCTGTGACAGCGCGGCATCAAAGTCATTCGCGCGATAAAGCGTCAGGACCGGGCAGAGTTTCTCCCCCGAGAACGGATGGGCAGGCCCGGTCTTGGATTCCTGCACCAGCAGGACCTTAACCCCGGATTCCGCCTCGCAGTTAATTCCCGCCATGCTGGCGATCTGCAAGGCCGGTTGGGCAATGATCGCTGGATTCAGTTTACCGTCGGGCCACATCAACTGCTGAAGGTTTTCCTGCTCATGAGCCGTCAGCATCTTTGCGCCTTGCGATTCCAGTGCCGCAACCAGGGCATCATAAACCGGGGCCAGCGCCACCACGCTGTTTTCAGAAGAGCAGCTGGTCGCGTTGTCGAAGATCTTGGAAGCCACGATCTTTTTAGCCGCCTCGGCCAGGTTCGCGGTCTCGTCAACAATGACCGAGACATTACCCGCCCCTACGCCCACAGCAGGTGTTCCGCTGGAATAGGCCGAGCGAATGTTGTTCTGTGATCCCGTGGCAACCACGAGATCCGCCAATTTCATTAGGGCCTCTGTATCGGCCTTGTTAATCGGACGAGGCAGCTTTTGTACCAGCGCCTCAGGAGCGCCGACCTTCTTGAGTGCCTGCTGAAACAATTCAACCAGTTCCCCGCAGACAGCTTCACCACGTGGCGAAGGGGCGAGAATAATGGCATTGCGGCCCTTGAGAGCGTTCATGACCTTGTTGGTGGGGGTAGCGACCGGGTTGGTTGACGGCGTGATCGCACCCACAACACCCACCGGTCGCGCAATCTCAATGATCCCCCGCTCACAGTCCTCTGATACAACGCCTACCGAAGGCGCTCCTGTCAGATCACGAAGCAATCCGAGCGTCTTGCGGTAGTTTTTCTGGAACTTGTCATCAACATCCCCGAGACCAGTGTCTTCAACCGCCCGCTGCGAAAGATAACGGTTGCGATTGGGTTCCAGGATGGTCCAGGCGATCGCCGCAACGACATCGTCGACCCGGCGCTGATCGAATGTTTCATATTCGGCCTGGGCGACCCGGGCGAGCGCAATTAAGTCTGAAACTGGGGAATCCGCGGTCATAAGACTCTGGCCAACCAACGTGCGTTTGATAAGTCTAACAGCGTCCTGACAGGACGCGCCCGAATAACCTCGCTAGAAATTCAGTGAGATATCACGATGACCGGACGTACACCTAGCTACAAACAGTGCAAGTTCTTTGGGCATTTTCAGTTGCTGCCGAATTCCCACGGTTCCCCTGATCGCCTGCTCATAGTCGCGAAGGCTGGGCTGTAACTCTGAAACGGCACGGGTTCGCCAGATCATCTGCTCATTAAACTTTTCGATTGCCTGGTCATACAACTTTAGTGCTTTTTCGACCTTTGGCTTCTTTTTCCCCAGTGCGCGGCGTGCCTTTGTTATCTTGGATTTTATTTTGTCTGTACCCTTAATCGAACTGAACTCTTTGGCCAGGGCTTTCAATCGAAGGACTGTCTTTTCAGCGTCCTGCTCATTGATCTCCTCACGCAGGGCCAGCAGTTCGCCCTCGAGTAAAGTCAACTGCTTAGTGCTCTCTAACACCGCGAGAAATACAGAGACCGGTTCATAGGCATTATCGGTTCCCCGTCGATACTGACGTCGTGCATTGGTCTCTGCCGTCACCAGATCGAGGTACGCCTGACGGGTATCATCCCAGTCAGAGGGGATTTCCTCTAGGAAAAGTTTCCGTTGCGCTTCTTGCTGGGCCAACAACGCTTCCAGGTCAGTTCGTTGAGGCACAGGCGTTCCCGCCCCAAGTTTCCCAAGCTGTGCTTGTATTTGAGAGATTTCTTCATCTAACTTGCTGATCTGGCTTTGAAGACGGCGTACCGGATTATGTACAGCGCGGTACTCTCCCTGCGCAGCAGCAACAACGGCGCCGGCTTCCAGTGCTTTGGAAAGGAGCTCAGGGACTGTCTTCGCCTGGTCGAATCCCTTGGTAAGGCTCGATCTCAAATTGTCAGGAAGATAACTGAGGTTACTCGCACGAACACGCTTAATGGCATCATCTAGGGCGGTGGGCGTTTTTGTAAACTGTTCGGAAACGTAATCTTCCAGACAGATCTGCAGTTTGGGATTTCGAGGCGGAGGTGCGGTTTCAGATGTAAAAGAAACCCGATTGGGAAGATAGTTGACCATCGCCGGATTGGCCGCGACGATCCCCAGCGCCACTAACTGCAGGATGATAAACGCAATGACCCCTTTGTACATTTGCACCGTTTTCACAATCGCCGGGGCAACACCGCGCAGGTAGAAAAGGGCAAACCCAAACGGCGGAGTAAGGAACGAGGTCTGCACGTTAAGGCCAATCATC
>JBMUHF010000398.1:0-10017 GCA_050302555.1 Arenicellales bacterium
GTGCAGTCCATCCACTTCTCTCAAGATAGTTCTATCTGGTCGGTAAAGACGGAATCGGGCGCGACGTATCGTGCGCGCTTTGTGGTTTCTGCCGTGGGGCAACTCAATCAACCTGCTTGGCCGGATATTCCAGATTTCACGACTTTTTCCGGAAAACTTATGCACTCGGCGACATGGGATACGTCCTACGATTTGAGCGGTAAAACCGTAGCCGTTATTGGAAATGGTGCCAGCGCAGTACAACTGATTCCCGAGGTCGCGAAAAAAGCAAAGCACCTGACGGTTTTTCAAAGATCTCCCAACTGGATTGTGGAACGAAATGATCGAACATTCCGCGAGATCGAAAAGAAACTATTTCGATGGATACCCATTTGGGCCTGGCTATACCGGTCGTACTTCTACTGGCGCTGGGAGAAATCCTGGCCTGAGTTCATCGAGCACTCCCGGCCTGCCAAGAAAAAAACAGCGCAGTTGAAAGAGCGTGTCGCGCAGGAAGTAAAGAGCTCAGGACTTGCAGAGACCCTAACCCCGAAATTTCCCCTGGGTTGTCGGCGAATCCTCCTTTCCGATGACTACTACCCCGCATTACAGCGGGATAACGTGACCCTGGAGACTAGGCCTATCGAGCGACTGGATTCGAATTCCCTCGTTACCGATGATGGTGTCCACCACTATGTCGATTGCCTTGTTGCGGCTACAGGTTTTCACTCACATGATTTTCTACCAGGCGTTGAAGTTACCGGTCTGAGAAACGCTGATCTCCATAAAGAGTGGGAGAACAAGGGCGGACCCGAGGCATATCTCGGCATCACTGTGTCCGGGTTTCCAAATCTGTTTTTTCTTTACGGCCCGAACACGAATCTGGGGCATAGCTCAATCATTTTCATGATTGAATGTCAGGTGCACTACATCTTGAAGGTCATTGGGCTTTTAAATATGAAGGGCGGAAAAACCATTGAGATCACACACAACTCAATGGACGAATTTAATCAGGCCATTCAAAAGAAACTTAAGCGCACCGCATGGGCTGGCTCGTGCAACAGTTGGTATAAAAGCGCCCGAGGAAAGATTATCAATAACTGGTCTACCCACACAGTCGGTTACTGGCTGAGAACCAGACGGCCCATTGCCGATCACTACTTGGTCAAGTAACCATGGAGACCACAGACGGCGTTATCCGTGGTCATCGTCACTAATAAAACTCCCTGGCCATGCGTCATCAGATAGCGCTAGCGGGAATTCGCTTACCGACCCAGCGCTTCCAGATTGGGGGTATAAGGCAGGGCCACCAGCAAGCGTAATACCCGCCGGGCAGTTCAGGCGCCGCCGGATGCGGACGAAGCTGCCAGAACGGAGCGCTCGCCCTGAGGTGATGGTGGGAGTGGCGCGTGAGCTCCAGTAGCGACCATCGAGACCATCTTGCCTCGGTGTTCCACGAGTGCATTTCAGTCTGGCGCTCGTCGAGTCCTCGTCTGAGTCCCCAGTGGCGGATGTAGTTGACGTACTCAAGGGTCAGGATCGCAATTCCCGACAGCCCAAGCCAACCAATAGCCATGACGTCGCCATGGGGAAGGGCGAATATTATGACCAGCGCAACCACCTGCATCGCCAACCACTGGTACGACGAGTTGCGTATACCTGTTCGCCCTTTTCTCGCATTGACTCTTACTGAGGAAAGAAACTGGCCCGGAATGGTTCTCACCCAAAAGAGCCAGAGACCCTCTTCTTTTCGCGCACTCGCAGGATCGCGTTCGGTAGCCACCCACTTGTGGTGGTTGTGATTATGCTCCGTGGTGAAGTGTGAGTAGTTCACGCTGAACAAAATCAGTCTCGCGAGCCGATAGCCTGGGCTTTTTGGTTTTTTATGACCCATCTCATGGGCGGTTACTATCGCGGAAGCCGCCGCCGAAAGACCGGTCGACAGTGCCGCGGTAACGAGCCAAAAAGACAGAGAGGCCTCTAGGCAAGCAAATCTGAAGAAAGACGCTAGCACCAGAAAATGCACCACGCCATGCGCCCAAAGCAGGGTCTCGAAAGGCACCCCTGACTCTCTTGGTGGGCGGGACTTGCTCGACTCACCCATCAGGATATCCAAAATTGGGCCTACAAACCAGACGAAGACGACCCCCATTGCAGTGTATGCCCCGCCCAACAGATTGCCGGTAATCACGGTCAAGGGCGTGACGAATCCTAAAAGGTGTAGTGCCCAGGGCTCTGGTCGGAGGTCAGTCAGTTGAGTCATTGGTCGAGTTGATGTGGTTACAACTACCTTAATTACAAGCGTGCACCTGAGGCCTACTGCCGTCACATACGACGGCTTGTTTTAAGAATGCCATTGATCGGTTCATTATCGACTCATTCAACTCATCAGAGTGCAGGGCATAAGCCAGTTGAACAGTATAGAAGTTATCGTTTCCTGAAATGCCTTTTACATATGCGAACTCCGGCTTGTTCGTCATCGGGCTGTTTGGGCACTTCAAGAACCAGACCGCGACCGGATAATTGTTTTCCAGCCCTTCGTGCAACAACATTCCGCCATATTCCGGGCAGGACTCTTCCCATCCATCTGCCATGTGATTGAAGAATTCAACCGGATCAAGATTAGGCAGATTCTGGACGGTCAACGTCAGCATCTGGCTCCAGTCATCAACGGTTTCACCCCGTGGCACCCATTCCTGGATAAAAAAGGATTCATCGCCATCCTCAAAGCCCTCTTCAAACCCGTGGGGCAGATCAAAATAAATATCTTCAGAATTGTCTTGGGCGTGTGTGGCAGAGGCGAGCAAGAACGTCAGGAAAAGAACCAAACTCCGCATTGGGATTTGTTTAACGAATATCGAGTGATACTTCACCGAAACTCTCAGTTAGAGCAAAGAATTCATCACTATTCTACCTTTCCCCAGCACTCAACACTGAAAGTGATCACCAGATCTATTTCGCGATCCGCGTCAAGCGCCAAGTGATGGCAAAAAAGAGACAGCCTTATTCAGTGAGTGTCGCCTAGAATACAGCGCGCTGACCAAGACCCCGAGAAGTCCAACGATACGATGATGCCCTCAAGTACACTCCGCGGAATTATCCTGATCATGATCAGCATGGTCATCGCGGCGTTTGCCGGGGCGATCATGAAACTGCTGGGTGAGCAACTTCCTGCCTATCTGGTCGCCTGGTTTCGATTTCTTGGGATGAGCCTGCTGATGCTGCCCTTTCTGATCTGGCGCTTTGGTATCTCCGGACTGATGCCTGCCCGCCCCTGGATGCAGCTCGTCCGCGGCCTGACGATGGCCGGCGCCACGACGCTTTTCGTTCTTGGCTCCCGCACTGTCGATTATGCGGACGCAATCGCGATTCTTTACGCCTATCCGTTTCTGTTGGTCATCATGGCCGTTCTGTTTCTTAAAGAACGGGCCGGATGGCCGGTATGGATTGGCGTCACCATTGGATTTGTGGGACTTCTGCTGGTGATCCGACCTGAGTTTGAAGAGATCAACATGGGGGCAATCTTGATCTTTCTCTGTGCTGTCGTGCTCAGCATCCAACTTACGCTGAGCCGTCGACTCGGTGCGGTCTCTCCGCCACTGATTACGGCCTTCGCTGGCGCGGTTTGTGCGACGATTGTTCTTACATTCTTTCTCCCGGGCAGTTGGCAGGCGATTCCGGATTCGGCTTGGCCCTACATCTGGCTTCTAATTCTGACGGGTACGGTAAATCAGGTGCTGCTGGTGTACGCCTTCGCCGATTCCGAAGCTTCGACGCTCGCACCGTTCACCTACGTCGAGATTGTGGCGGCAGTCACATTTGGTTACCTCTTCTTCAGTACCCTGCCCTCTTTTATTTCCTGGATTGGTATTGGGCTGATTGCAGCGAGCGGTATCTATGTGGCCCGCGCTAGACAGGTAGCGATCATCCCCCGCCGTGCTCCCAAAATCTAAGTCGATTTAGGATAAATTTCCTTTGGCTAGGTATCGAACCATGAATGATCGGGGCGCGGAGGACCCAACAGATGAATGATGATGACCCGGACAAAACACAGCGCGCCGCTGTCCGGGCGCCGACCGGACACCACTTCGCCCGCAACCTCGACTGGAACCTACTTCGCGCTTTCCATGATATCGTTAAAGCGAACGGAATTAGTCGGGCTGCACAACAAACTGGCCTCCAGCCAAGCGGCTCACGCCTCTCCATGTAAACATTAAGAATGAGGAGATCATTGAATGCCTGATCCAAAAACTGGCGAACTTAGGGGCAACCGCAATCTTAAACGCCTGCGACGAATTTCACAGAGCAAGCAGGATGAGGAAATTAAACGGGGTCTGGAACTGGGGCTTGAGGCTGCAGATTCGATCAACGATCGAAGCATATCGCTGTTTAGCCGAGGGCATCAGCCAGCCTTCGCTGGTATCAATACCTTTATGAAGACGCCATATTGTGAGGACATTCGTAAAGTTGGTGACTATGAAGCAGCCTTCGTTGGCGTGCCGTTCGATACCGGAACGACCTACCGACCCGGTACCCGCTTTGGACCACAGGCAGTCCGCCGAATCTCGGCTGTTTACGATGGTTACTCTGTAGACGGTGGGGTCGACATTTTTGAGGAACTGGATATCTGTGACGCCGGAGACGTGTTTGTCATTCCGGGAAATATTGAAAAGTCGTTTGATCAAGTCTCTAACGCAATCTCTCACATCTATACCTCGGGTGCCTTTCCGATAATCTGTGGTGGCGATCACAGTCTTGGCTATCCAAATGTCCGCGGGATCGCACCACACATTGACGGTAATGTGGGCATTATCCATTTCGACCGGCATATCGATATGCAAGACATGGACATGGATGAGCGTATGCACACGACCCCCTGGTTCTGGACTTCCAATAACCACGAGAGTGTGGAGGTTCATGGCTCGCACCGTGCCCACAGCCATATGCACGATGTCGGACTCAGTAACTGCCCACCTAAGAATTTAGTACAAATCGGTATCGGTGGTTGGTATGGCTCACGACCCGGATCCGAAGTCGCTAACGAGCGTGGCTCCAGCGTTATGACCATGAAAGATGTTGAGGAACTCGGGGTACAAAGGGCTGCCGAGATGGCATTGGAACTTGCCTGGAAAGATGCAAAAGCGGTCTACCTTTCCTTCGATATTGACAGTATCGACCCAGGATTCGCCCCTGGAACTGGAACCCCAGAACCAGGCGGGTTTGCCCCGCGGGAGGCGCTAGAAATGGTGCGGCTGATCGCTCGCGAAGGCTTATGTGGCATGGAGGTTGTCGAAGTCTCCCCACCTTACGACGTCAACGACAACACCTCACAACTGGCCTGCCGGGTGATACTAGACGCGCTCGGTACTATGGTGGTTGAGAGGAAAATTGGCCATCGCGACCGGGTAATGTCGACAGATGATTAGAACGTTGTGATAGGAATTATCCTCGTAGGCCTTTTGCTTGGCATGCAGCATGCCCTGGAAGCCGATCACTTGGCTGCCTTGGCAAGCATCTCGGCAGGAAAGCGGGGTGGGAAGAAAATCTTCCACCACGGCTTAGCCTGGGGCGTTGGACACATGTTGACCCTTTGCGTCTTCGCTGGCGTCATCCTAATCTCGCGATCTTCAATCAGTCCTGCACTGTCTTATTGGTTGGAATTCGCAGTTGGAGTGATGCTGATCTTGCTGGGCGCAAACGTCCTTCAACGCCTTGTCCGGGAGAGGGTTCACATCCACGCTCATTCCCACGCGAATGGCCAGATTCATATTCACGCACACTCCCACGCTGATAGCCATCAACCTCACGCACAGATCCCCCACCAACACGAGCACCCGTCAGGATTACCCATTCGTAGCTTGCTGGTCGGGATGGTCCAGGGTCTCGCAGGGTCCGCAGCTCTGGTGGTTTTAGCCGCTGCCGCCCTAGATTCGCCGATTAAGGGCCTGGTATACGTGCTTCTTTTCGGTTTCGGGTCGATGCTGGGTATGGCACTACTGTCGATTGCGATCTCGGTACCTTTGAGATTTACCGCCAGATTTATGGCCTGGAGTCACCTGGGTATCCGAGGTGCTGCAGGCCTGGCATCTACCGGTCTTGGCGTTGCCATCATATGGTGACAAAACCCAAAATAAAGCGCTGTGACAGAAGTCCCGATAGGTGCCGATAGGGCTACTGAGAGAGGGCGCACGGACGGGTTCGAACCAGTCCCTTTGTGCCAGACCTACCGAACAGTATCAGTTGATCACCAAACTATCCAATGCATGGGTGATTGGTTCGCAAGCGCCCTCGGTCACAATCGCCTGCTCGCCCAGTGCCATCATATGGCCACTGCTTCTGTCGACCATGAGCATATGCATGAAGAAGGTCATGCCCGGCTCAAGCACTTGGGGATCGGCTTCGCGGATCAAGGGATCTTCCATCCAAGTCGGTGGAAACATAGCCCCCATCGTATAGCCGCAAACATTAAGATAGCTTTCGCCAAAACCGCCGGCAATAAAAGCCTGACGATGGCTTTCGAACACATCGCCCACGGTGCTTCCAGCACGCAAGGTCTCTTTGCAGGCTTGGAGCGCCTGGTGGCATACCTCAAACATAGTGCGATGTGCCTTGCTAGCTTTACCAGTCACCAGTGCAAACGTGAGCGCCGCGTGGTAGTGCCGATAGGCCGCGGCGAACTCATGAAATACCTGGTCTTGCTCACCGATACGCCGCCCCCCTGATTTGTAGCGCACGAGTTGAGCCGACGGACCACTTCCCATAGGCCAGACATGGGCTGGAGTATCACCGTCGCGTGACCACACTACCCGATGCATGACACTGCGGATGTCTCCCTCAAACGCTCCAGGCACTGAGAGATTAACCGCCTCTTGCTGTACCGCCTGACAGATCTCGCCGGCTTTACGCAGATAATCGAGTTCTGCGGGGCTTTTGACCAGCCTCTGGCGACGCACCAGGTCTGACGCATCTACGGTTATGCAGAACCCTTCAAGCGCAGCATCCAGCATACGGCCGCGACTGGCTGAAAGCCCGTAAGCATCATACTCAACACCGATGCGCTTGCCGTGCATGCCGCGGCTCTCAAGCATCTCCCGTACATCACTACCTGGATTTGCATCCCCTGAATCTATCCATATACGAACGTCCTCAATTACTGAGGTATACGCCGCCTGAACCCGATCTGCCGCTCGTGTGACAAGGGTCAAGCTGCCATCCGAGCTCAGAAATAGTGTCTGAAACAACACGAAGCCATCAGTGTCGTAGCCGCTCAGGTAGTACATGCTCTCCTGCTTAAACAGCAACAGGCCGTCTAGGTCCTGGCCCGCCATCCGTTGACAGGCCTGCGCAATCCGGGTCTCGAATTCTGCCTTGGAAAAATGCAGGTTCACAAGTTCCCTCCTGATGCCCTCGCTGATCTTGGATGGCTCAGCCTACTGTCCCCTATATCTTTCTCGACCGAGTTGTAGATGTAGTCACTAATATCCTTGAGATATTTAGCTTTGATGGCTTCGCTCGACCGGGCGCTGCCGTTTCGTCAAACCTGTTCTATGCCAAGTCCTAAGCTCTATTAAGAGAAGAAACTTTCACAACGAGTTTTCCGAAGTTCTTTCCTTTTAGGAGGCCTATGAAGGCTTCCGGTGCCGCCCCAAGACCGCTCACAAAGTCCTCACGATATTTCAGTCGACCGTCTGAGACCCACTGAGTAAGTTGTTCGAGCGCCTCGGGCTCTTCCTTTGCAAAATCGAAAACCAGAAAACCCCTAATGGTCAGTCGCTTCACTAACGCGCTGCGCAAGATTAATGAAGTCGGATCAGGGCCGTCCGGCAAAGCGGTGTCGTTGTAATGAGAAATCACCCCGCAGACCGGTACTCTCGCAAACTGATTCAGCAACGGCAGCACAGCTTTAAAGACCGGCCCACCCACATTCTCGAAATAGACGTCAATCCCATTTGGACAGGCGTTTTGCAGCTGGTCTCTAAAGTCGGGGTCTCTATGCTCAATACAGGCATCAAACCCAAGTTCGTCGACCACAAATCTGCACTTTTCAGCAGAGCCTGCAATACCGACAGCACGAGCGCCTTTAATCTTCGCGATCTGCCCGACAGCGGACCCAACCGCCCCGGAAGCCGCCGCAACCACCACGGTCTCTCCGGACTCGGGCTTTCCGATATTCAATAGGCCGGTATAAGCTGTAACACCCGGCATACCCAACACACCCAGCGCGGTTGAGATCGGCGTACGCTCGGGATCAATCTTGCGCAGCGACGCACCGGGAAGGGTGAAGTACTCCTGCCAGCCGCCGGCTCCCAGGACCACATCACCGGTCTCGATGCCAGGACATTTGGAAGTCAAGACCTCTCCTACTGCCCCGCCTTCCATCACGTCACCGACCTCGACAGGCTTTGCGTAGGATTTTGCGGCACTCATACGACCCCGCATATAAGGGTCAAGGGAAAGGTAGATCGATCGGCATAACACCTCGCCAGCTTCCGGTTCACGAGCGACACCCTCGACCATTTTAAAATCGTCGGTTTTCGGTTCACCCACCGGGCGGGAAGCGAGAATAATCTGTTGGTTCATTTGCGTCATAGTGAAGCTAGGTCAAGTTTTTCCATAAGGAGATTATTTCTTTTAAATGTCGCATTTTCAAATTGCGGTGATCGGTTGACCCGAGATATGTGTCGATGACTTACCATCGACACCCGTAGGAATCTCTCCATTTAGAGTAACCCGGTAGAACTCTCGCTCGAAATCACTCGCATAAACATCGCGGATTGCCTGGTGCTGTGTCGCACGGTTATCCCAGAATGCGATACTCCCTGGCTTCCAGCTGAAACGAACGCAGAATTCGGCGCGAATACAATGCTCCCATAAGAATTCGAGCAATGCGTCGCTCTCTCGTGGCTCCAGACCGACAATGTGGCTTGTAAATTCTTGGCTGGTATAAAGAACCCGCTCCCCGGTTTCTGGATGAACAGTCACCAGTGGGTGCTCTGCCGTCAATGGATTATCCAGTAACCTTCGATTGTAGTCATCAGCCTGCGCGTCATCAGTCGCGAATTTGAATCGGTGGATAGCGCGTAGTTCAGCAAGGAACTCGCGCAGGGTCGGCGACAATGCTTGATAGGCAGCTGCCGTGTTACAAAAGTGTGTATCTCCGCCGTAAGGCGGAACAACTACCCCGCGCAGTACCGACGCCATAGGCGGATTGATCGCTGCAGTAACATCAGTATGCCAATCAGTCCATGCGCGCTGCGCCGCGGGTCTTGCAGCAAAAGCTGCCCGATTCTTCAGCACAGGGTAAATCTCTGGATAATCTGGATCGCTGCCAAATACAGCATGTCCGGGAGTCAAGTCACCGAACTGCCGTGCAAAGGCTATATGCTGCTCATGGGTTAGGAACTGATCTCGAAAGAAAACCACCTTCCAGCGTAGTAGCGCTGACCTAATCTTTACTACTTCATCATCGGACAGCAATCTTTTAAGGTCAACACCCTCAATCTCTGCGCCAATGTGAATCGTCATAGGCTGAACAGTCAAGGTGGAATTAACTTTCAATGCACAGTCCCTTTCCAAAAACATACCACTACTAAATATCTGGCATCCATAGTCGGGTTCGAACTAACGATCTGTTGAATACCAGTCAGATAGCGTCCTTTTAACAATTACTAGGTTACCGTATTTGTGCTCCGATAGGTAATAGTTACATTTGGAAGATTCGGTTTGTATTCACTAACCCTTTAAGTTCAGTTTTAGCCGTTGATCTATAAAAAGAGCATTAATGTCACTGGTTAATCTTACCTTTTATACTCTTGCGCAACGGGTCGCCACTCATCAGCGAGAGGTCACCTAGACCAATCATCGGGAACACGCCATGCCCCAAACCCCTCTCTCCGTCGACCCTCTACTCACTCCACTGCGACTTGGTAACCGAACCGTCAAGAACCGCGTCTTCAGTTCTGGCCATGCACTGAGTCACACTGTCCAAGGACGCGCTACCGAAACAACCCTTCGCTACCAAATGGAAAAAGCAAAGGG
>JBMUHF010000399.1:0-7142 GCA_050302555.1 Arenicellales bacterium
GTTGATTCTGATTCCCTGATGGGCATGATCGTGCCCTAGACACTGCGTCATCGATGCGACAGCTGCCTTGGACATGCAGTAGATCGGGTGATTGGGTCCCGGGTGTACTCCCCAGCAGGAGGCGACATTAACGATAGCGCCACCACCGGCTTCAGCCAGAATCGGGATGGCCGCACGACATATGCGAAACGGTGCTTCGACGTTGACGGCGAAGGAGGCGGCGTAGTCGTCGTCCGTTGCCTCGGTAATCGGACCCCGGCGGATGATACCCGCGTTGTTGATGACGATGTCTAAGCCGCCCAATTGTCGAGCCGCTTCCTGAGGCAGTCCATCACAAAATGTGGAGTCAGTTAAGTCCCCGATAATCGAGACATCCGACAGTGGGCAGGCGGTCTGGTCTGTGCCTGCAACGGTGACCTGCTGAGCCTTGAGAGCTGCAACAATCGACTGACCAATGCCGCCGCCTGCGCCGGTTACCAGTGCCTTTTTTCTTGAAAGGCCCATGGTGCTACTGGTTTGGCGTTGGGCACAGTTGTGGTTGTGGAGTCTGCACCGGAGCGAAAGCCTTAAGCCGAACTCATACCAGACAGCGGCCTTGGTGTAGTGTAAGTAGGTTCCTGGCGCTGACGATTGATAGTGGTTGCGATCTCGATGAGAGCTCGCCCTATACCCTGGGTGGGTGGTGGACACTGATCGCGAACCGCCTCGTGCAGGGCAGGCAGGGCGTGAAACGGGATCTGCGAGAAGACGTGATGTTCAATGTGGTAGTTCATGTTCCAGTACAGCATCCGCAATACCGGATTGACTATCATTGTCCGGGTCGTGTGGCGGTGGTCTGGGATATCCTGTGCCATACCGATGTGTTGAGTCGCGAGCATAACCCCGTGGACGGGTGCTCCGAGAACCCTCGGCAGGATTAGCATCAGAACCGGTAGCCAGGACTGTGCGGCAAGAGACCAGAAGATGATCGCGAGATACCCTAGCATATAGGCCTGGGCCTCGATAACAGCGCGGCGCATAGCAGCGGCAGGAATACAGTCTGCCGCGTCCTGGGTCGGACGGCCGATTGCGAGGGCCGCAATTGCCTTCACGAAGTACCAAATGCTGCCGAGATCAATCAGCTGCTTGACGATGAAGTCCCGCCAGGTCATCGGGTTAGTCAGGAGGATCTCGGGATCCTCTCCCACTAGCATAGTATGAGAATGATGTCGGGCATGGGTATAACGCGCCAGACAGGATGTCTGCTGGACCATAAATCCTGAGAGGAAGAACACAGTCTCATTGAGCGCCCGGTTACGAAAGGCCGTTCCATGCGAGGTTTCGTGAACCACGCTGGTGGCGAAAACCCAGATGCCCCCATAAAGCAAGAACGCTGGGATACTCCATAGCGTACCGACAGAAGAAAGCGCCAGAAACCCCGTAATTGTGAGGAGCGCAATGAAGTAGAAGAGGTATACCAGGCCATGCCAGTTGGTTCGTCGCGAAAGTGACTTCAGCAATTTGCGATCAATATCGAATCGATACCACTGATCAGCCATCAGAACCACCTCCTGTTCGTTCGAAAAAGATTCGAGGGTACATCGTACCTTGATTTTAGGTCAGGATTTGGCATTCCATCGAGGGTCTTCAAAGCGCTGAATTTCTATCAGGTAGTCGTTGGGGTCTTTCAGGAACATCTGGTAAATCTGAAATTCCGGATTGAAAACAGGCGGCGTTTCGATCGCTACCTCGTGCTCCGTCAGGAGAGTCTGCCAGTGGTCAACCTCTTCCGTGACGAGGGTGAGTATTACACCCTCCTGAGGTTTGACTTCGTCTTTGAGGCAAAAACCTAAAAAGCCGTCTTTCGTAACACGATAGATGCGGCAGCGGGTCTGGTCCAGGGCCAGCTCCAGCTTCAGTACCTCTTCGTAAAACCGCGCGGTTTGTGCCAGGTCCCGGGTGGGTAGAAAAGTGATGAAGGAATCAAAAGACATTATTGAACACGATCGGAATTCAGGGTCTGGCCACAGTTTGGATCGGCCTACTGGCGAGTGCATCCGAAAGTGTTGCCGGATGTCGCCGTGAGTTAAGGCTGGTTCGCGCCCGTATCGGGTTGACCTAAGTAGGGGCAGTATCGTTTACTGCCCCAAACACAAACGGGCGGCCGCACTTGAACCTATGCGAGCCGTGGAATTAGATCTGATCGATGCCCAAAGTTCTCACGCAAGAACAGATTGATCACTTTCACGAGTTTGGCTACTGCGCGCCCATCGATGTCATGTCGGAAGACGACGCGCATGCCTTGAAACTTAGGGTCGAAGCTGCCGAGGCGGCCTATCCGGAAGACTTAAGCCCGACCAACCGCAACAATACTCATCTTGCTTTCACCTGCGTGGACGAGGCGGCTCATCACCCGGTGATTGTGGGGGCGGTGTCCGACCTGATAGGTGAGGATATCCTACTGTACGGGTCCGTGTTGTTTTTCAAGGAACCTAAAAGCACAGGTTTTGTAAGTTGGCATCAGGATGCGACCTATATGGGTATTGAGCCGCATACCTTTATTACGCCTTGGCTGGCTCTGACACCGAGTAATCCGCAGCTGGGGTGTATCAAAGCCATTCCCGGCAGCCATAAAGACGGTATCCGGCCGCATCACGACACGTTTGGTGAGGACAATATCCTGACACGCGGGCAGACCGTCGAGGGGGTTGATGAAACCGCAGCGGTCGACTTGGTGCTTCGCCCGGGACAGATGTCGATTCATCATGCCCGGACGGTTCACGGCTCGATGCCCAATCACAGTAATGAGCGCCGGATGGGAATTGCGCTTCAGGCCTATATGGGGCCGGATTCCCGGCAGATGATCGGTGAGCACCTGGTTCAGGTGGTGCAGGGCTGTGATAGCGCCGGGGACTTTGTGGGTCTCCCACGTCCTGGCACGGACCGGGATGAGGCTGGCCTTGCAGCCCGCTCACGGGCCAATGCCAACTGGGCAGATATTCTCTACGAGGGTGCTTCGAAGGTCAGAGACTACTGAAAGGCGCTGATATCTGGGCCTTCAGGCGCGCGGTTCCGGGTTTTCGGTGTGTCCGTCTACTGCAATCACTTGGCCGCTGACCAGTGCCGCCTTATCGCTTGCCAGAAATACAGCCATATCCGCGACGTCCTGCGGACGGACGAGTTTTCTCATTGAAGCGCCGCTAGCGTACTCATCAAGGATCTCTCGAGCTGCCTTGCCTTTTTGTTCGCTCTCCCTTTGGGCGACATAGTTCATGCGCTCGCCTTCTACCGGCCCGGGACAGATCGCATTGGCCCGGATATTAAACGGACCCAGTTCAATAGCCAGTGTCTTAGTGAGGCCGATGACACCCCATTTTGCCGCAACGTAGGGTGAGCGGTTGGAGAATCCAAAAATACCTGCAGTGGAAGAGGTTACGACGATGGCACCGGAGCGTTGTGTCTTCATGAGCGGTGCCGCGAATTTTGCAAAGAGAAACGCACCTTCCAGACTGACGGAAACACAAGCCCGCCAGTCTTCGAGCGCGACGTCTTCAATCGGATTGCCGGGTCCAGCGATACCGGCATTGGAGCACAGAGTGTCGAGTGAGCCCCACTCGGTGGCGAGCTCCTTAAAGAGACTGCGTACCGAGGACTCGTCGGTGACATCAAGGCAACTTTTGCGCCAGTGATCGGGACAACCGGACAATGCGTCGGCATCGTTATCCACAATCCAGACTTTGGCGCCTTCCTCGTCGAAGGACTGCGCCATCACACGACCGATGCCACCGCCGCCAGCGGTAATGAGGACGCGCTGGGTCATTTTTTCAGTCGTTTGTTGCGCTTTTCTATCCACCAGGGTTGCTCACAGATCCGGCCAAGAAACTCCACCATGACATGGGCCCCCAGGTATGCCGTAACGCCGGTACCCACATCGAGCTGCGGATTCACCTCTACGAAGTCAAATGCAATGATTTCAGTGCGGCGAGCGATGGCGTCTAGTGTGTCGCGCAGTTCTTGATAGGTCATTCCATTAGGTTCAGCAGATACGCAGCCCGGCACCAGAGAAATGTCGAGTACATCCACATCAATGCTTACGTAGGTCTTCGCTCCCTCAGGCACCAGCGCAGCCAGACCTTCTGGACCCATCTCATGAAACTGTGTCATGGTGACGACATCATTACCCTGCACAATAGAGTCCTCGATCATTTCCTCGGAATGACGCAGACTGCGGATACCTGCCTGGATCAGATTTTTGACATTGGGCATTGGGGCGATGTGCCGAAACGCGTGTCCGTTGGTGAACTGAAGATCATGGATAAACGGCGCGTAATCCGCGTGTGCATCAAAATGAATGACATAAATATCTTCTTCTATCGCGCGCACAACGGGGTAGGTGATCGCATGGTCGCCGCCCATTACGACCAGCAGGTCGCAGCCCGCGCGGGCCTTACGGGTCATTGTGGTCGTGTTCTCAAAGGTCTGCTTGATGTCCGCGGGCCAGATGTCGGCGTCACCAAGATCTGTGATCAGTCCTTGTGACATTTCAGCCTCGAGATATTGCTTTCGATGCTCGGGGTCGTAGTAGCCCTTGCCGCCCTGACCAAATCGAAGCGAATGTTCTCTTAGGGCCCGCGGACCCATGCGCGAACCCGCCATGAACGGTGAGCCCTCGTCGGTGGGTACCCCCATTACTGCAATTCCAGTATCTAGTGTGTTAATGTTTTGACAGATCGGCGAACGCAGAAAAGTTGCGATTCCGACGAAAGGTTGATTCAAGCGAAAATCGTCATCGACCATTGTTATCTCCTCCAACCGCGTATTGTGGGGCCTGCTTTCCGGACTGCTCCCCGCAGTATTGCCGGAAAGAAGTCGGCATCCTACACTACTCTCACCCAGAGTCGAAAGGGAGGTGAGGTGAGCGCCCCATTAACGATATCCGAGTCTTTATTGCCGCTACATTCATTATCCAGAAACTATATATAGAAGGACAAAGATGACGAGTACCGCCTTCCCAACAGCTGAGTCGATGGTCAACGCCGAGCGTTACCCCATTGATTCGCCGGAATCTGAAGCAGGAGCCGCGCTGCTTGAGTCCTGCCGCCAGGAGTTTGTTTCAGGGGGCTTGTGTATGCTGCCAGGATTCGTTCTGCCTGAAGCGCTAGCCGCGCTGGCGGATGAAGCCAACAACACTTTAGACGATGCATATTTTTGTGACAGCACGCACAACGCGTATCTGACTGATTCGAACCCGGACCTTCCCCCGGAAGATGTGACTCAGCGACAGGAGGCGACTTTTGTCGGCTCGGTCGCCTATGACCACCTTCCCGCAGACGGACTGCTGAAGCAACTGTATCTCTGGGATCCGTTGATGAACTTCATCGGGTTAGTGCTGGGTAAAAAGCCTTTCTTCCGATTTGCGGATCCTCTTGGGGCCTGTTCGATCAACGTTTTCGTTGATGGCGGTCAGCACGGTTGGCATTTTGATGAGTCTGAGTTCACGATCACCCTGATGCTGCAGCAACCAAGTCATGGCGGACTGTTCGAATATGTTCCCGGTATCCGGGGTCTCGATAACGAAAAGGAAATTGTCGGAGGTGTGCTGGAAGGCAAGCGCGACGGCGTCATGCAGCTGCCGTTCACGCCGGGTACTTTGTTGATCTTTGGGGGACGCCAGACGATTCATCGCGTCACCCGCGTGAGCGGTACGACCCCGCGGCTGGTTCCGGTCCTGTGCTATGGGGAAAAGCCGGATCTTGTGAACAGTGAACAGGTGCGAAAACTCTTCTGGGGTCGCGCCGGCATGGGTGATTGAAAGGCTGACGTTACAGGAAGAATCAACACAGAATAGTGATCACTGCCCCAGCACTCGGAGCACCATGGTGACAAGATTTAGCCTGACTCATCCACCATGGCGAAGGTGTCGATCTCTATCACCATCGAGTCATAGGCAAGTGCAGGCAACGGCACTCCCGTACTCGCAGGCCCTGGCTCGGTGAAATAAGACGAACGGATCGAGAGATTTTCGTGGAGCCTTTGCGCATCGTCGCTGGCGCAGTAGACGGCCAAAATCTTGCAGACGTCGCTGTAATCTGCTCCCAGATCATTCAGGATAGTACCGATGTGGGTCATTGCCTGTTGGGTCTGAGCGCTGAGATCATCAGGATAAGTAGCCTGACCCTGCTTGTTGAGAGAGACCTGTCCACCCAGAAATAACATTCCCGCACATTTGACGCCGTGCTGATAAGGAAGATGCGTGTGCCAGTCCCATAGTGATTCCGGCCAGGAGTGGGTTCTCGGTAGATGCTGGCCATTTTCTGCGAGCATCGCGACCACGCTGATTTTGATAGCGACTTCAGGGTCGGCATGTGTAGGCAGCGGAATGCCGGTGGCCGCAGGCCCGGGATCCGGAAAAAAAGAGGCGCAGGCAAGGGCTGCAGGTTCAAAGTCTTCGACTCCGACGTTGCCCGCATACCAGCGGTTAATCTTGACGACGTCATCAAAGCCCGCCCCGAACTGGTCGAGCAGTTGCTCTATTTGTGCCATAACCTGACGGGTCTGGCTGACACTGTTGCCGGGCGCGGAGACTTTGGCGTTTTCCGCATACGGATACTGCCCGGATACGAGTATCATTTTACCGGAGCGCACGGCCTGGCAAAAAGGCTTAGGAAGAGTTTGTGATCCCGTATGATTCGCAACGAATTTTTCAGTACGCTGCCCGTCTAAGCGGCGCATCGCATAGCCCTCTATCTCGACGGCGAGACCGGGATACGCAAGCGCGGGAACGGGAACGGCGTTGACTGTCACCTGTGCGTTAGCGGGTAAACAGGCGCCGACCATGGTGAGAAAATCCTGCTCATCTACCGAGCCGTCATTAACGTAAAAGCACAGCAGCCACACGACATCCTCAAGGTTGCAGTCAAGTTCCCTCAATGCGCGGTCAAAATGATGCATCACCTCCCGAGCTGGGTAAAGATGTTAGTGGAGTAGGTAATCATTTTGCAGACGATGGTGGTTTAGCCGCAACAGATCAATGTACCGATACACCAACTAATAACTTTGCAACATTAAATTCTTTATATAAAAGTGGAGTTACTTTTGCAGAAGGAAACACACAAGCTGATAACCAATCACTTGATTGATTATCAGCTTGTGTGTTTCCTTCT
>JBMUHF010000400.1:0-2827 GCA_050302555.1 Arenicellales bacterium
TGTCGTCGCCCTTGTGGAAATGGCTTTTGCCAGCCGTTGTTCGCTCGAGATTGATATCGGCAATACGGATGATGCGCTGGCGATGCTTTTCTCCGAGGAACCCGGCGCGGTAATTCAGGTAAGCAAAAACGAAGTGCAACGTGTTCAGGGCATATTTGAAAAAGCGGGTATTGGTGCGTGGGTCCGCCCGGTAGGCTCGGTCGTTAATGGGTCAGATTACATTCGTATTGTCGGTAACGACACGGTCCTGCTGGAGGCGAGCCGGGCAGGTCTTCACCAGACCTGGTCGGAACTGACCTCCCGGATGCAAGGACTTCGTGATAATCCTGAATGCACAGTCCAGGAAGTCGGCCGCCTCAAAGATCTTTCGGATCCAGGCCTCAGTGCAACGCTGACATTTGATCCCGCACACAATCCTGCGACCCGCGCCATCCTGGGCGGCCAACGGCCCCGTCTGGCGGTTCTGCGTGAGCAGGGTGTCAATGGGCATATGGAAATGGCTGCGGCTTTCGACCGGGCGGGATTTGCGGCAGTGGATGTGACGATGTCCGATCTTCAGGACGGACGCCATCATCTAAAGAACTTTCAGGGGCTCGTGGCCTGCGGAGGTTTTTCTTTCGGAGACGTGCTCGGCGCAGGGCAGGGTTGGGCCAAGTCGATTCTGTTTGAGCCCATGCTGCGCCATCAGTTTGAGGTCTTCTTTGCCCGCGAGGAGATTTTTGCATTGGGTGTTTGCAATGGCTGTCAGATGATGGCGGCGCTAAAGGATTTGATTCCAGGCGCACAGTATTGGCCACACTTTGGGGCTAACCGATCAGGGCAGTTTGAATCCAGAGTCATTATGATCGAGGTCCTGCCAAGCGACTCAGTGTTGTTTGAGGGTATGGCCGGCACCCGGATTCCGGTTGTGGTCGCGCACGGCGAGGGTCGCGCGCAGTTCGCTCAGGAAACCCTGAAGACGCTTCGCGCTGGAAATCAGGTAAGTCTACGGTTTGTTGATAACTACGGCAGGACAACCGACCGCTATCCGTTTGACCCGAATGGGTCAACGGACGGAGTGACAGGACTTTGTGCGGCGGATGGCCGGGTGACGATCATGATGCCGCATCCTGAGCGAAATTTCCGCACGGTCACCAACTCTTGGCACCCCGAGGACTGGGGTGAGCATGGCCCCTGGCTGAGGATTTTTCAGAACGCGA
The DNA here is from genome assembly GCA_050302555.1 of Arenicellales bacterium. Taxonomy (GTDB): domain Bacteria; phylum Pseudomonadota; class Gammaproteobacteria; order Arenicellales; family UBA868; genus UBA868. The sequence continues at coordinate 1,200 of JBMUHF010000400.1, forward strand.
GGGCATTTGTCGGCTGACGCGCCTCACGTCCTTCGACTCCGACCTTACATCGCGCTGTAAGAGGGCCCGCCGCCGCCTTCGGGCGTGACCCAGGTAATGTTTTGGCTCGGATCCTTGATGTCGCAGGTCTTGCAGTGGACGCAGTTCTGCGCGTTGATCTGAAAACGCTGCTCTGATCCTTCTGCGACGATCTCGTATACCCCGGCAGGGCAGTAGCGCTGCGCCGGTTCCGCCCACTTCGGCAAATTGGTTCTCAGCGGGATCTCACTGTCCGCAAGCTGAAGGTGAACCGGTTGGTCTTCCTCGTGATTGGTGTTACTTAGAAACACAGAGCTGTTTTTGTCGAAGGTCAGGACCCCGTCGGCCTTGGGATATTCAATCGGCGTGACGCTGTCGCTTTCCTTAAGTGACGCATGGTCCAACGAGTGGTCCTTCAGCGTGAAGGGCATCTTGCCACGCAGCCAGTTCTGGTCGACGTAATTGAAAGCTCCCCCTACGTATGGACCAAACTTATGTAATGCCGGGCCAAAGTTGCGCGCGGCTTTGAGTTCGGGGTAGAGCCACGAGCAGCGCATATGGGATTCGTAATGGGTGTGATCCTTGCCACCGGGATCCCCATCTCCTAGGACCTGCATGATGGTTTCGGCCGCCAGCATGCCCGATTTCATCGCCGTGTGGGTCCCTTTGATCTTGGCGAAGTTCAGTGTGCCGGCGTCACATCCAATGATGAAAGCACCGGGAAGGGACATCTTAGGCAGAGAATTGAACCCCCCTTTGGTGATGGCACGCGCCCCGTATGAAAGGCGTTCGCCACCCGCCAGAGTCGGCGCAATCATGCCGTGTGTCTTAAAGCGCTGCAATTCATCGAACGGACTGAGGTAAGGGTTCTCGTAATTAAGATCCACAATCAGTCCCAGCGCGACCTGGCAGTCTTCCAGGTGGTAGAGGAAGGCGCCACCCGAGGCCTGGTTTTCCGACAGAGGCCAACCGGCGCCATGGATCACGAGTCCCGGCTGGTGCAGTGCAGGATCGATCTGCCATAACTCCTTCAGGCCAATGCCGTAATGTTGGGGAGAGCGGCCATGATCAAGTGCGTACTGGCGGATGAGTTGTTTGCCCAGATGTCCTCGGCAGCCTTCCGCAAACACTGTGTACTTGGCGTGCAGTTCCATACCGGGCTCATAAGCCGCCTTGGTCTCGCCATCTTTGCCCCGGCCCATCTCTCCCGTTGCAACACCTTTGACACCGCCTTCATCATCAAAGAGTACTTCACTGGCGGGAAAGCCGGGGTAAATCTCTACACCCAAGGCCTCAGCCTGCTCGCCGAGCCAGCGTACCACCTGGCCGAGGCTGACAATGTAATTACCATGGTTATGCATGGTGCGCGGGGCGAGGGCATTCGGAATCTTGATGGCTTTTTGAGGCCCCGTGAAAAAGTAGATCTCATCGCGGGTCACCGGAGTATTGAGCGGTGCGCCGCGCTCTACCCAGTCTGGGAAGAGTTCATTCAGCGCAGTGGGTTCTATGACGGCGCCCGAGAGGATGTGATCGCCAACCGTAGCAGCTTTTTCGAGGACCACGACACTGAGTTCGTGCTCATTTTCCGCAGCAAGCTGCATCAGTCGACA